>QWOO01000340.1 GCA_003669615.1 Planctomycetota bacterium | reverse complement strand
GGGCGATCGCCGGACAACGAGGAAAGAACTGCAGCTGTCGTGTTTCTCGACAGTGCCATTCCGGAAGAAGGTGATGTACTCACTCCATTGGAACAGTTCTGCCTGGCGATGCTGGGCACGAACGAATTTGCCTACATCGATTAGCGACTGCGTCTTTTACGAGCCAAAGGCTCTCGCCCCGAGGAAATGCGAACAGTTTGCTCGTCACCGTTTTTTTACATGACAGAGACACCCATGAACAATCACCCAACTTTGCCGTATTCACAGTTTGCATCCCGTCGCGACATGCTGACTCGCACGGCCGCAGGCTTTGGGATGCTGGGACTTGCCGGCGTTTGTGCGGGCGAACAACAACCGTCGACAAATCCGTTGTTGCCGAAGCCGTCCCACTTCACCCCCAAAGCAAAACATGTGATCTTCCTGTTTATGAATGGAGGACCGTCGCACGTTGACACCTTTGATCCCAAGCCGCAGTTGAAAGTGCAGGCTGGCAAGCCGGGCCCGGGCGGAAACTTTATGCCGTCACCGTTCTCCTTCAAGCCGATGGGACAGAGTGGCATTGAAGTCAGCGAACTGTATCCGCACGTTGGAGAATGCATTGACGATATTTGTGTCGTGCGTTCGATGTACACGCGCACTCCGAATCATGAAACCGGCCTGTTCCTGATGAACTCCGGCAATCAGCAGCCGATTCGTCCGTCTCTGGGTTCGTGGCTGACCTATGGACTGGGCACCGAGAACCAGAATCTGCCGGGATTCGTCGTGCTGTGTCCGGGCAAGCCGGTGGTCGGTCCTGCTTTGTGGTCCAATAGTTTTCTGCCTGGAATTTACCAGGGCACTCACGTCAACAATGCTGAGGTTGATCCCGCGAAAGTCATTGGGCATCTGCAAAATACGGCTGTATCATCGCCTTCGCAGCGACGATTGCTCGATCTGATGCAGGAAATGAATCAGATGCACCTTAACCGGAGTCCTCAGGACACGCAGTTGGAAGCTCGCATTCAGTCACTGGAGATTGCGTACCGTATGCAGTCGGAAGCTCAGGAAGCTTTCGATATCAGCCGCGAAACAGAGACCACTCGAAAGGGCTACGGCAAAGGCGAATTCGCGGACGGCTGCCTGATCGCTCGTCGACTGGTTGAACGCGGCGTGCGGATGGTGCAGTTGTTTTACGGAAGCGGCCAGCCGTGGGACGCTCATGGCGATATCATGGATCATCAACGCGACGCTCTGAAAAGCGATCAGCCAATTGCGGCCCTGATTCATGACCTGAAGTCACGCGGACTGTTCGACGACACGTTGATCGTGTGGGGTGGGGAGTTCGGACGAACGCCAACCGCTCAGGGCGACAAGGGGCGCAATCATCATGCTACCGGATTCAGCATGTGGCTGGCTGGTGGCGGTATCAAAGGCGGCATGACGTTTGGAGCCACCGACGAACTGGGCATCAAAGCTGTCGAGAATCGCATGAGCGTGCATGATCTGCACGCAACGATCCTGCATCTGATGGGCATCAACCACGAAGAGCTGACCTTCCGTTACTCCGGCCGCGACTTCCGTCTGACCGACGTGTTCGGAAACGTGGCCCACGAAATTATCACATAGGCCTTGGCAAGGATGCCAATGGTTTGCTGTAGGCGGATGACGTCGCGGGATGGTTCCTGGCGACGCAGACTACTCGCGATCGTCGACGGTGATTACACTTCTGGCGACATTCCAACTTTCTTGGTCCCAGCTTTTTGATTTTTCACTATGGCCAGCGCTGATTATACCGTCGTTATCGGGCTTGAAGTTCACGTTCAGCTTCGCACACACTCGAAATTGTTCTGTGGCTGTTCGACGGCTTTCCGTCCGGATGAACCCAACACTCAGACCTGTCCGGTTTGTCTGGGCCTGCCGGGCGCGTTGCCTGTGATGAATCGTGAAGCCTTTGATTTGTCGCTGAAAACGGCCTTGGCCCTGCATTGCGAAATTGCTCGCTTCACCAAATGGGACCGCAAGCAATACTACTATCCGGACCTGCCGAAAGCCTATCAAATCAGTCAGTACGACCTTCCGTTCAGCTCCAAAGGCTGGCTGGAAATTGCGAACGATGATCCCGAACAGCCGCCGCGGCACATTCGAATCACTCGTGCGCATCTGGAGGAAGATGCGGGCAAAAATGTGCATGACGAATCGGGCCGCGGGGCGGAAAGTCGAGTGGACCTGAACCGCACTGGCACACCGCTGCTGGAGATTGTCAGCGAACCGGATATGCGAACCGCATCGGAGGCTCGACGCTATCTGGAAGATCTGAGGTCGCTGTTGCTCTTCATAGGCGTCTCCGACTGCAACATGCAGGAAGGCAGTCTGCGTTGCGACGCGAATGTGAACCTCCACATTCATAACGCCGACGGAAGCCGCACGGCGACTCCGATCGTGGAACTGAAGAACATGAACAGTTTCCGCAATGTGGAACTGGCCGTGGAATACGAAACGCGTCGCCAGTGGAAACAGTGGTTGAAGACTGGCCAGAAGATCGGAGAAGTCCCCAAGCAGACTCGCGGATGGGATGCAGATCGCAATGAAACCTTTGGCCAGCGAGAGAAGGAAGAGTCTTCCGACTACCGTTACTTCCCGGATCCCGATCTGCTGCCCGTCACAACGACCTTGGAGCAGGTCGAGGCCGCCCGCAGTACGCTGCCAGAAACGCCAGCCGTGCGTCGCGATCGATTTCGAACTCAGCTGGGTCTGACCGACTACGACGCCAATGTAATTTTGTCGCAGGGTCCTGAACTGGCGGCCTGGTTTGAATCTGTAACGCAAATCTGTGGCGATGGAAAAACGGCGGCCAACTGGGTCACTCAGGACATTCTGCGTGACCTCAATGCCGACGGTTTGACCATCGGACAGTTTGCCATCACTGCGGAGATTCTTGGCACTCTTCTCAAGTGCATTCGGACCGAACGCATTACCACCAAGAGTGCTCGTGAAATCTATGGGGCTCTGCGAACATCGGCGTCGAATGTAGAATCTATCTCCGCCGCTGACGTTGATCGATTGATTTTGGAGCGAGCCCTGGAAATTGTTCGCGACACAGGCGCGCTTGATGCTGCGATTGCCGCTGCTGTCTTGTCCAGGCCGGAAGCTGCAGCCGATTTTCGAGCCGGGAAGCAGAACGCGATCGGCCCATTGATCGGCATGATCATGAAGCAAGTCGGCGGAGCAGATCCAAAACAAGTCCGCGAACGTTTGATTGCCGCCATTCAGGCCGGTACTTAAAGCTCGGGAATGATCCGACTGTCTCCACCATTACAGATGTCTTCCATCGGAACGTTATGAATCTTTGTGAAATTCAATGACTTCCATCCCTGTAACCTATCGCCTGCGTGCCCTGGCCGGAGGACCTCTTCGAAGACGCATGCGTTCCGCGCAGGCGGCGTTCCTGCAGGCGGCCTCAGGTCAGTGTCGACAGGCTCAACAAACCGTTCTGCAAAAGCTGTTGCAACTGAATCAGGACAGCCTGTTTTCTCGAGACCGGCGATTGGTGGCCGGGATGACGTTGAATCAGTTTCGGTCCAGCATTCCGGTTTCCGATTACGAACTCATTCGTCCGTATATTCAACGAGTCGCCGCGGGTGAGCATTCTGCTTTACTGGGATCGGCCAACCGCCTGCTGATGTTTGCAGTGACCAGCGGAACGACAGCGGAATCCAAACTTATTCCCGTGACCGAACAGTTTCTGTCGGACTATCGCAGTGGCTGGCAGATGTGGGGAATTGGTGCGTATTCGAAGCACGAGTTGTTACAGAAGCTGAATATCGTTCAGATTTCCAGCAGCCATCATAAGTTCAGCACGTCTGCTCAGATTCCATGCGGGAATATCAGCGGCCTTGTGGCTGCCATGCAGAACCCCATCGTCAGAACTTTGTATACGGTGCCCTCCGCTGTTGCGGAAATCACTGACGCGGACACCAAGCGTTATGCGATCATGCGATTGGCTTTGACGGATCCCTATGTGGGCATGCTGATCACAGCCAATCCCAGCACTCTGCTGCAGCTCATTGATACGGCCGGACAGCATCAGGAACAGCTGATTCGAGATATCCACGATGGAGAATTTCGCGGCGGCATATTGCCGGACCAGGTTCGCCGCGTCCTGAAACCGGCTTTAAAAAAATCGCCCGCTCGGGCACGGGTTCTGGAGCAGATCGCTGCCGAACATGGTCGCCTGATTCCACGTCTGGTCTGGCCGATGCTCGGTCTGCTGGGCGTCTGGTGTGGCGGAAGCGCGGCGGCTTATCTTCCTCGGCTGAGGCAGCTGTTTGACAATATTACCGTTCGCGACCACGGGCTGCATGCGAGTGAAGGGCGCATGACAATGCCTTTGGAAGACAACAGCTCGGCAGGAGTCCTGGAAGTGCAGACGCACTTTTTTGAATTCATTCCGGTTCGTGAAGCAGATTCTGTAAACCCAATTGTGCTGGAAGCTCACGAACTGACCGAGGGCGAAGAGTACCTGATCTTGATGACCACAAGTTCGGGGCTGTATCGATACAATATTCGTGACGTGGTTCGCTGCGTGGGTTTTTATGGGACGACTCCGATGCTGGAGTTCCGCCACAAGGGCGCTCATATTTCCAGCATCACGGGAGAAAAGCTGGCCGAATCGCAAGTCGTGGAATCAGTGCGAGCGGCCTCAATCGCGACACATTTTGACCCTCGACTTTTCACACTCACGCCTGCCTGGGGCGAACCGCCTGGCTACACGCTGTTTGTCGCGACGGACCAAGCCAAGTCAATCTCTGCTGGCGGCGAATCGACTTTTTCACCAGGCACACAAGGCATGCTGCTGCAGTTCGCCACCGCCCTGGATCACGATCTGCGAATTCGCAATATCGAATACGGCGAGAAGCGGGACACAGGACGCCTGCAAAAGATTTCTGTGATTCCGCTGCCCGACGATGCCTGGAAAAGCTTCTCCCGCAACAGGCAGCAACGATCCGGAGGAAGTGCTGAACAGTACAAGCATCCCTGCCTGATTCCCGATCCGCTTTTCGAAAGTGTCTTCCTGAAAACGTGCGGTCTGCAGTGATTGGGCAAAGTTGGGCTCTGGAAACCTTGCGGAGTTGCCCCGCCTGGCGTTAGATTTCTGTGAATCCCGGAGATCTGCTGGAGATGGGCTGACCTTGTGTCGTTGGCCATCCATCGGACTCTGATCACTGGCAGGAGGCCAAGACGTATGACATCCTCACATGGTCGCCGCATTCAGGGGCGCCGCGCATTGGCCATCATGGCCTGGTCTACGCTGGTCCTTGTTGCCGCGCTGCTATGGTACGGTCAGCAGAAACGCATCATTCGAATTCAGGCGTGGGAACCGGCCGCGCTGCTGCTTTCCGCCTACGCGGCGTTCCTTGCGATTTTTGGCTGGCTGCTGTTTTCGCCCGGCAGAAAGTCGGCCGAGGAATCTCCCGGACTGTTCTTCGCGGGAATGCTGACGTTACTGCCTCCGTGCTTTATCGCTTATCACCTGATGCCGGTCGGTTCGCCTTTGAAGCCGTGGCTGACCATCGGAGTCTTCATCTTTGGCATCATTGCGATCATGAGTCCGATTCCGGAAGAAGTCTTCGCTGTGCCGCGAGATCGACGGACTTACCTGCAACCACTGACGAACGCATATCTTTCTGAACTTGATGTGAACGCACCGGAGGCTGATTTTCAGGATCTGGCACCGCGAACTGCGTACTGGCTGAGTCGGCCTGCGCCTGACCCTTTGAGTCCGGGGCCGGGCGAAGCGAAAGATCCTTGGGTTGACCCGTTTTATGGCACCGGCCGACAGATGAGTCGCATTGGAGTGTCGCAGTCCCGTCGCTCCGACGAGTCGACTCGAAATGACCGCCGTCGTCTAAGCGATCCGCTCAGCGGAAGTGCGTCTTCCGGTTCATTAAAATCGCCTCTCGAACCGCCACCGCTTCCGACATATCTACCGCCTTCCGCGTCGGCTCGGTCTTTGGTCAGTCCTTCGCGGTCCGATCAAGAATCTCTGGAAGGTCGTGACAGATTTGTCGGAGTTCCGCAACCCCTCAAACCACCGTCGTCGGTTTCACCTGCTTCGCACTCCATCCCGCTTCCGCCGCTGACGATGACTGGTCAGCGACCGGACAGCAATCTGCGGACACCTGCGGAGCCTGTGCGTCCTGCGAGCGGATCAGCGCCGGGTTCGCAATCGTTGACGACGTCCAGTCGTCGGCCGCTCACGGAACCGTTTGCACGATCCAATTCCCCCGTCGGTTTTCAAACGCCGCAGCACGTGTCCAGTCACACGGTGCCTTCGATGCCTCTGCCTGCGGTCTCAGTGCCGATGACATATCCCGCGACGGCATTGCCTGTGAATAGTATTCCGACGTCCGTTGCCGCCGCGACCGCTGCTGCGGTTTCGAAGTCGGTGTTGTCACAATCTGTGGCGGCTCCGGTCGCACCGCGAGTGCCGATGGCACCGCAGCTTTCAACAAACGCTCCTATGCCCGATTTGTTGCGTGCGATTACTCGAGCGGACGACAGCCCTCCGCTTCAAGAACCCGTGCCCGTTTCGCGCACTGGTGAGAATTCCTCTGCGTCGCTTCGCCCAACTGAGATGAAAACGGCGGAATACAGTCAGCCGCTTCCGACGACTCGCGAAGAAATTTCGCCCCCCGTTCGTAAGACAAGCGATCTTTCGTTACGAGAACTCGATCAGCAGATTCGCGATCAGGAGTCTGCCCTGTCCGACAGCGATTCGATCGCCTCCAGTGCAGACGATCAAAGGGCCGGCAGTTCCAGCGACATGGACTCTGATCGTGGAACGACTTCTTCCTCACAGCAAGTGTCGGGCGATATTCGTCTGGAACGAATTCGTGATGAACATGGCGGGGAGATGATCGAAGGGACGATCAAAGTCTTTTTCGAACAAGGCCAGAAGCGTGCTCATTTGCATGTGCCGTTTTCTCCACCGCTCGCCGGTCTGCCTGAAGTCGAGTGCGAGCCCACGGGAGACGATCCCATCCGTTTGAAAGTCGCCGTCCGACAGCCCTATGGAGTTCGCATCGAAGCTCGACGCGCCGAGGCGAATGAAGCACTTCGGACCGAAATCAGCTTCGCCGCCGTCTACACGCCCTCCAGCCGAGGCTGAGTTTCGGTCGACAGGAACGCCGCAACGCATGACGTTTCCTTGAAGGTCTTCCACGCATTTCAGGATTTCTGGATCTCCGGATTTCCCTCAGGCTCTGGTGGCGTTGACGAGTGCTTCGAAGGCCAGACGTTGTTCGGTCAGGGCGGCGATTTTGTCGCTGGGTTCGGTGCGAGCTTCCAGCAGGATCCAGCCGTCGTAGTGGTTCTTTGCAAACAGCTTAATCAGCTCCGCATAGGGATAGTCGTTCATCGTGAGTTCGCGGACGTGAACGGTCTTCCCGAAACGGCCCTTCACAAGATTGAAGTTGTGCTCCAGTCCTTCGCCCTTCAGGTCTTCGCCATTTGAATTCCAGCAGATCGTCGCGTTCGGATGATCGGCCACGTCAAAAATGGATTTCATCACGGGCAATTCGCTGGTCCCCGCTCCATGCACTTCGACTCGAATCTGCTGACCGTACTGCTGGCCGTAGGCCGCCACTTCGTTCAGAGCCTTGCCGATTTGTTCGATCGTTTTTTCTCGTTCGACTCCGGTCACAAATCCGTTCGGTTTAACTTTCACACCGCTGCCGCCGCAATCGTGCATCAGCTGAATGTACTGCTTTGTCAGTTCGATATTGGCCTTCAGTTTTGCGGGATCATTCTCGTGGAACTGAGCGTTGGCTCCGTAACCCACCAATTCCACCGGGCTGTCTTCGAATCGTTTGCGAACGGCCGCACGATCGGCCTTTGAAAGTGAGGGCTCCACTCCGTGCTTGTGTTCTGTCCGCACTTCGACACCACCAAGCCCCGATTTTTCACACGCGTCGATCAGAGTCGGAAGATTCATATTCTGACCCCAGAGATACGTCACCAGCCCGAACTTCATTTTTGAATCCAACGTCGCCGCGGACAGCAATGATGGATTTGCAACAGTTGTCGCCAATCCGGCAGCCAGAGTGGATCGAAGGAATGTTCGGCGGGGCAAAGTGTTCATGGGAGTTGTTCCACAAAACGTGCGAAGGCGAATGATTTGGCGGGCGCCGATGTCACTTAAGGTCTCGACGGTGCGAACGACGATTCGAATACAGTCGCGAGGATGTGAATCCAGCGTGGAGTAAAGACAGCGACTCACCAGCCAGTTTAGACCGGGTTCACCACGGTGCTCAAGCCACACGGACTGCTCGAATGCCGCGAATACGCGATTTTCAACGGGATACGCCGTCCGCCCCGAACTCCTTCTTTGCGTTCACGATTGATCGCAGCCGTGCGGCCAGTTCGGGGCTTCTTGTTCCCAATCGCAGGAGTTCGATGAAACGTCCGCTCGGATCGGCTATCATGCGAGCGACGGAAAACGTCCGCGGACGTCACCCTATTCTGATTGAGTTCCTTTGTTGAAAGAGAACGCTGTGCAACGCCCTCACGGACATTCTGCTCCCCTGCCGGAACCCACGGTTTTGATGACTGAAGGCTGGCACTGTTTGCATATTTATTATCGAGTGAATCAGCAGGCACTGGTCGCTCTGGATGCCGCCGATCGGGCTCACGGTCGCGCGGAATTGATCGAGATTCTGAACCCGGAAGGCGAGTACGTTCCGGCTCGCATGCAGTCGTCCGTTGTGTCCGGGCATCGAGCCGACTTCGGACTCATGATGATGGATGCTGATCCGCTGAAGATCGACGCGATCACTCAGCGAATTCGAGCCAGTCGCCTCGGGACTGTTCTGGAACCAACGTATTCTTTCGTTTCGATTACGGAAGTCAGTGAGTACGTTCCCACAGTGGAACAGTATTCTGATCGTTTGGTTCGCGAAGGCACCCGTCCGGATGATCCTGCCTTTCAGGCCAAGCTGAACGCTTACAAGCAACGACTGCCGGCGATGAACCAGCAGCGCATGTATCCGGATTTCCCTCCGTTTCCGGTGATGACATTTTATCCGATGAACAAGGCTCGTGTTCCGCTGGCCAACTGGTACAAAGAGCCGTTCAGTGTTCGCAGTGAACTCATGGCCGAACATGCAACATCGGGAATCAAGTTCGCGGGCCGCGTGTCGCAGCTGATCACTGCGTCGACAGGCTTTGACGACTGGGAATGGGGCGTGACTTTGTGGAGTCGAGCTCCGGAACATATCAAAGAAATCGTGTACACAATGCGATTTGACAAAGCTTCCGCAGGATATGCGGAGTTTGGTCCCTTCTACGTCAGCTACATCATGTCAGCCAAAGAAGCATTTGAGCACCTGCGCGTGTGAAGCTGTTCATCGGCGTTGTCTGCAGTCGCCTCACGTTTCCGTTTCAGGATTTCTTGTCCTTCCATGCCACAGTTTGATGTTGTCATCATTGGCGGAGGAATCGTGGGGCTGGCCACAGCGTGGCAGCTGATTCAACAAAGGCCGGCATGGCGGATCGCGGTTCTGGAAAAAGAGTCGTCGCTGGCCTTTCATCAAACCGGAAGAAATTCGGGCGTGATGCACTCGGGGATTTATTATCGCCCGGGTTCTTTGCGAGCCCGTAATTGCCGGGACGGAAAAGAGCAGCTGGAACAATTCTGTCAGCAGCACAACGTCGCCTGCCGGCGCACGGGCAAAGTGATTGTGGCGACTTGTGAAGATCAGTTGCCGCAGTTGCAGACCATCTTTCAGCGTGGTCTGCAGAACGGTGTGCAGTGTGAGATCATCGATCGCAACCGGCTGCGTGAGATTGAACCGCACTGCGCAGGTATTGGGGCGATTCACGTGCCGGAAGCCGGCATCGTGGACTACCCCGCCGTGTGTCGCAAGCTGGGTGAATTGCTGCAATCGGCCGGTGCCGAAATTCGGCTCACGACTCGTCTGGAGAAAATAGAACAACGCACGGATCTGGTGCGACTTCAAACCTCCACGGGCTTCCTGGAGGCCGCTTTTGTTGTGAATTGTGCGGGGCTTCACAGTGACCGAGTGGCCCGGCTCAGCGGGCAGAAAATGAAGGAACGTATCGTTCCATTTCGCGGTGAGTATTTTGAGCTGGTTCCGGAAGCTGAACATCTTTGTCAGACATTGATCTATCCGGTACCCGACCCGCGTTTTCCGTTTCTCGGCGTGCACTTTACGCGGATGGTAAACGGAGGAGTCGAATGCGGTCCGAACGCCGTGCTGGCGCTCGCGAGAGAAGGCTACAACTGGCGAACGATCAGCCCTCGTGATGTGTTTGAATCGCTGACATATCCCGGCTTTTTACGGCTTGCCTCCCAGAACTGGAGAGCCGGGTTGGGGGAAATCTGGCGTTCGCTGTCCAAAGCTGCATTCGTGCGTGCGCTGCAGCAACTTGTTCCGGAAATTCGCAGCGAACACATTCATGCAGCGCCGGCCGGTGTTCGTGCTCAGGCATTGGGCATGGACGGAAAACTGCTCGATGATTTTGTGATCCAGCGTCATGAACGAGTCATCAATGTTTGCAATGCACCGTCCCCCGCAGCCACTGCCGCGCTGAACATCGGGCGACACGTGGCCGACCTGACTATCGCCACCAACTGATCCTGCTGCGTTCATTGACAGCCATGCGTTCGATAGATCATGCTGAGCCCATCTCGTGCGGAGATCCTCGGAGAAGGCGCTGTCGAAGTTCGCAGGTTTGAATTGAAGGAATTGGCTACGATGCGGTTATTGATGTTGTTGCTGGCCATGATGCAGGCGGAAGTCGAATCGCCGCGCCCCGGTGTGGAGTATCAGATCTTTCAATTCCCGGCCAATCAGATTCCTCGCATCGACGGCGATGCCGGTGATTGGTCCATCGTGCCCGATTCGTATTCGATCGGCACAGACCAGCTTGTCGACACGGTCGGGAAGCACGGCGACAAACGTGATCCAGACAACCTTGACGTCAACGTAAAAG
>QWOO01000070.1 GCA_003669615.1 Planctomycetota bacterium | reverse complement strand
CTTCTACGAAAGTCTTTGAACCATGCAGAACCGATTTGCTGTTGCGCTCTCAATCCTCGTCAGTTCTGCAATGGCGCAAGAGTTGTCCGCACAGAAACTGCCGGAAGTGAAGACCGTTGTCGCTGCAAGCCTGGATGATTCCGTGCCAGGATCGCAATCGTTGCCGACTGGACCAATCATTGAGATCATGGCACTCGATGCCGATGAGACAAATCTTCGCACTGTGGTGGCCATTCCCAATTATCCCATCATCAATTCGCCGGAAGTTTCACCGGACGGTGAATGGATCGGTGTCGACGGCTGGAAGCATGGGCAGGCGCTGACAGACGCTCATTTGCTGCTCGTGCATCTCAAGACCGGAATCGTGTCCGATCTCGGGATAGGAGCAATGCCGACGTGGTCTGCCGATGGGCGCTGGATTGCGTTTTCAAGATATGGACGCGGTGATGGCGGCCGGGGTGTCTACATCGGCAGAGTGAATCAGGAGCAGGAACGGCTGATTGATCAAGAAGGATGGGGCATCACATGGTCTCCAGATGGACAGACGCTGGCATTCGTTCGGGGTGGCGACCTGGTTTTGTACGATGTCCGTTCGGGGACGCGCCAGGAAGTCTTCGGCGCAGGGCAGTCGCCCTATCGCCATCTGATGCACAATCCGGAGTGGTCGCCTGACAGTCGTCGAATATGCATACTTGGCAGACGCGCCAACGGGAACTCGGAATTCGCAACGGTTTCAGCGGAGGGCAGCGGCCCGGACCTGCAAGTCTGCTGCGACGCAGAAGGTTTCAATCCTGACATCGGATGGTCGAAAGATGGCAAGAGACTGACGTTTCCCGGAGGCCCCATCATTAACGGCCCGGGCCAGCTCTGGGTCTATGACTTTGAAGCCAAAGGCAAACCCAATCTCCTTATGGGCCAGCCAAACGACCGAAACAATCTCGGCAACGACTGGTCCCCGGACGGAAAGACGCTGTATTTCCTGAGCGTGAAGTGATGCCGTTTTTGTCTTCCAGCGAGTATGATCGAACGGTGGGAAAGAATACCAGAGGCAGGTCTCTTGGGATCGCGAATCTACTTCTTCCGTCATTGCCAGCCCACCAACGGCTCCGGCTCCAGCCGCCCATGCCATACGCCATTCTACAGCCGAGCCATTCACCCATGCCCGTAGTAAACCCCGCGAAGGTCTGTTCCGCAGCGGCGGTCACCTGCACCCACCAGAGCATTTCAGGCGATACTCAATGGGACTCATGGTTTTGGCGTACAAGCGTACCAGAATCTTGACGGCACTCGCGGTTTGAGAAAAATGGATTGAGCGGCATAAGCGATGGGGTCAGAAGGCTCATCTTTGCTGAACAGGTCAGTTTTTCGTCCCAGCCCGGATGGCGTTACACGGACCGTTGCTGAGAATGAGTCATCGTTGTGATTCGGAGCAAAGCACAGCTACACGAAGGATCGCGCGTCACACGGTCCCGTGGGCGAGATTCTTCGCGGATCGTTCAGAATGGCAAACCGATCAAACTTTGCCAAGTGAGGTGTTGACTTTCGGCCTGAGGCCGAACAAAAAAGGGGTTGCCGAATGCCATGGCAAAGAACGCGGCACGGCGGCAGGCATTCCATGGGTTGAACCGACAACCAAAGGGGCCTTCCTGAAAATCGATGGCGTGAAGAAGTATTGACGCGGGAAGTTGGGCGATTTTTTGTTATGCTGAGGAGCTTTATCGTACAAGTCCTCGCCTGCCCGAGTTGATGTCCGGAGTCAGCCATGATTATCCAAAAAGAATACAAATTTTACGCCGCTCACCGCAATGAAACACTGATGGACAAGTGCAGCAATCTGCACGGGCATCGGTATGGGCTGCGCTGCTTTTTTGAAGTCGAGCGAGACGGAGACATCAGCACGCTGTTTGGAGCGTTTGATGAAAAAGTCGAACCGTGGTTGAAGTCGCTCTATGACCACGGAATGCTGATTAACATTCAGGATCCGTTGTACGAAACGCTGAAGGACCATTGCCGACGGACCGGCGAGAACTTCAAGATGAAACTCTTCAACGGTCCGACCAGTGTAGAAAACCTGGCGTGGATGATGTTTACCGAAATCACCGAAATGGGTTTTCGACTGTCTCACATTGAAGTTCGCGAAACCGATTCTTCAGTCATCTCCTATTCGCGTGAAGACTGGATTCGTGACAATCGTTACTTCGCTTCGGTTCGCAGTCCGGGCGTGCCGTCTGTCACGCTCAGCAATGACACAAATGGTTCCTGCGGAACTCAGTAAAAGACTCGAGGAATTTTTCGTGATCCAATGCAAAGAAGCCCGGCCAATTCAGGCCTGGCTTCTTTTACGTCTGCATCAGTGGACGATAGGAATCACAGGGCCTGGTCGGAAACTACTGTTTGCCTTCCGTCCGCTTGGACCACCAGGGCAAACCAACGCCGCCGTCCATGGTCAGAGTGGAACCGGTCATGTAAGACGCTTCGTCGCTGAGAGTGAAGCAGACTCCATGAGCCATTTCTTCAGGACTTCCCATGCGGCCCATCGGTAGTCCCTGTGCGCCTTCGTTCAGCTGCTCTTCTGTGAAGAATTTTCGCTCGCCAGGCGTGTCAATCCAGCCCGGATGAAACACGTTGACTCGAATGCCGGACTTCACCAGCTCGATCGCCGCGGTCCGAGCCATGTGGTCGATGGCAGCCTTGGCCATGTTGTAGGCCATCGCCGTCGGAATCGGAATGATCGCGTGCGGCGAACTGATGACTGTGATCGCGCCACCGTTGCCCTGCTTCAGCATCTGCTGCGAGGCCGCTCGAACACCGTGCAGAGCGCCCCACATGCTGACATCAATGGTGCGGCGAAAGCCTTTCATGTCGGCTTCCACCATCAGCTGACGATCGCTGTAAACGGCATTGGAAACAAACAGGTCCAGACTTCCGAAAGCATCCACCGTCTTTTTGACCATGTCTTCAACGGCTGCGAGGTCGGAAACGTCGCAGGCGACTACGATGGCTTTACGGCCCATCTTGCGAATGGTTTCGGCGACTCCTTCTGCCTGATCCACGCTGGAACTGCAGTTGATCGTGACGTTCGCGCCGCCCTGGGCGAGAGCAATTGCAACAGCGCTACCGATTCCCTTTGATGAGCCAGTGACGAGTGCGTTTTTTCCTTCAAACTTGTAATGCATAACCAGCCTTGAATGATGTTTCGACAGAATGTTGATGTTTGTGTGACGGTGATAATAGTCGATGGATCCGTCTTCACATCTTCGTGCGAAGACCACAAATCGTCAATTGACGGTATCCCCCGGACGAAATTCCGGAAACGTTGTAGCGTACTGCACGCGTTCTTCGGCAGCTGGACGTAACGAAATTCGCGAATCTCGAAAACTCACGTGCCACGGATAAACGATTTGGTCAGAAAGGCAGCCATCGCCAGCAGGCAAAGACCGGCGAACCAGTCTCCAAACTGCACGTATGGTGATGTTCTCGGATCCAGCGGAGCGTGGCCGAAGATGATGCCAGAGAATTGTCGCCGCCAGAAACCGGTTGCGGGGTCTCGCATCCCCTGCACTTCTGTTAGCGGCGGGTTCAGCCCTTCGACAGGTTCCTTCATCACAAGGATCTGCTCGGGTTCGCGGATTTGGCCGTTCCCATCAATGAACGCAGAAACGCCGCCGTTGACGCACCGAACCATCGGCATGCGAGTTTCGACAGCGCGGAACGCAGACGTGATCAGGTGCTGATCCAGCTCACTGGAGCCACGAAACCAGGCATCGTTGGTCAGATTCACAAGCACATCGCATTCAAGTCCATTTGTATCCCGTTGTGCAGCCATTCTGCGTACCAGATGTGGTACCGTGTCTTCAAAGCAGATCAGCGGTGCGATTCGAACGCCGGCGTATTCAAACAGCATCGGAGTGTTGCCCGCGTCAATACCGAAGTTGGCTCCAAACGGAGTGAGGTCGGTGAGCCACGGGAAGATATCTTTCAGCGGAATGTACTCGCCAAAAATGACTCGATGAATCTTGTCGTAGCGGCCCGAATAACCGAGATCAGGGCGAGCAAAGGCCGCCGAGTTGTAGACTCTCAAGCGGTCCTTCTGCGCCACCATCGCTTCCAGCCCCATTACGATCGCGGCCCCGCAGGCCTGCGAGTCATTTGCCAGACGCGACTGAACTTCTCGACGACGAAATGGTTCCGCAAGCACTGCTGCCTGATTTCCGTAGTCTCGCACAACGTCAGCAGGAATCTGCGACAGGATATCTTTATCCGTCACTCCTTCCGCCGCACTTTGCTCGGGCCATGAGAACATCGTCTCCGGCCATACAATGAAATCGGGTTGTAACCGGACTGAGCTGCGAGTCAGCGTGTCATGAGTCCGGAAGCGGGTCAGTGTCATACCGGAATCATGTTTGATTTCGGGCGTGAAGTTTCCCTGGATCAACGCGAAAGCAGGTCCTTGCGGAAACTTGTCCGGTGCAGTCTTTCGAGCAAATCCATACAGGCAACACAAAGCCACGGCCAGCAGAGCGATCGCGAGCGGGTATCTGCGACTTTGAAGATTGTCGATGTCCGAGACGTCCAGGTTCCATCTCCGCAGCCACGCTGCGGGAATTTGTTCTGCGATAGCACCCGAGACCATCGCCACAAGAAACGTCACACCATAGGCTCCCGTGATGTCGGAGATCTGGATCAGACTGAGCCAGCGATACTGCGTATGGCCCAGATAGTACCACGAGAAGCCGGTCAGAAGATAAGCGCGTGCAAGGTCGAGCGCTGTCCAGACCACTGGCACGGTCAGCCAAAGGGGAAGTCCGCCGCAGATGCAACGTCTGCAGACCCAGAGGAAAATGGGAATGTAAAATCCCACATAAATGCCGAGCGTCAGGAGAGCCAGATACATTGCCGGATGTCCCAGTCGCATCCACTGCAAAGTGACTACGGCCCAGATCACAGATATCATCCAGACGCCGGGCAGTGTGAATCGAGGCAACGTTCGAAGTCGCAGCAGTTGACACAAAGGAACGAGCGCGATCCATGCGAGCGGAGCGCATTCTACGGGCGTGAAGGACAGCCAGAGCATGGTCAGGCTAATCGCGGTCAACAGGACGGCAGAGACCGTCGAGCCCACTGGTGCGGCGGCTCCCATTTTTCCTGTCGCAATGATTCTTTGCACTTCCGGGCGGAGATGCGGCAACTGCGGATCCGTGGTTGAACCGGAACTCATGGCCGTGCATCCTTGTCAGGGCGAAATGAAAGAATGGGACTTGCCGAAATCGGCAGAGAAGCCACATGCGTGATCGTAAGTGCCAGTCGCTGACGAATTATGGCTGGCCCGATTTTATCGCGAAAAACTGACTCATGATCAATGCAAAACAGGGAGCTGACCAGTTGTGGTCGGCTCCCTGATTTTGCATCAAAGAAGGGCGAAAACGAAAGTCGCGTTCGCCCCGGATCTCAGCGCGTTCTACTTCGCGGCAGCTTTTTTCAAAGCGTCAGCCTTGTCGGTCGCTTCCCATGTGAAGCCATCACCGGAGCGACCAAAGTGGCCTCCTTCGGCAGTCTTCAGGAAGACTGGGCGTCGCAATTTCAGGTGCTCAATAATTCCCTTTGGAGTCATAGGGAAATGATCGCGAACCAGCTTCTCGATCTTGCTTTCTTCAATCTTGCCTGTGCCGAATGTGTCGACACGAATGCTGACAGGTTCTGCCACGCCGATAGCATAGGCCAGCTGAACTTCGCACTGATCGGCCAGACCAGCGGCGACAATGTTCTTGGCCACATAGCGACCCATGTAAGCGGCTGAACGGTCTACCTTTGTAGCGTCTTTGCCAGAGAACGCACCGCCACCGTGGCGACCCCATCCGCCGTAGGTATCAACGATGATCTTGCGGCCTGTCAGGCCTGTATCACCGTGAGGACCACCGATTACGAAACGGCCGGTTGGATTGATGTGATACTTGGTTTTGCTGTCCAGCATGTTTGCTGGAATGACGTGACCAATCACTTCTTTCTTAATGAATGAAGTGATCTCTTCCTGAGTCACTTCTTCGGCGTGCTGCGTGGAAATTACGATTGCTTCGACGCGAACGGGCTTACTTCCGTCGTATTCAATCGTGACCTGACTCTTGCTGTCCGGACGCAGCCAGTTGACAACGCCTTTCTGGCGGACTTCTGTCAGGCGGTTGATCAATCGGTGAGCGTAAGCAATCGGAACTGGCATCAGTTCTTCGGTTTGATTGCATGCGTAACCGAACATCAGGCCCTGGTCGCCAGCTCCGTCACGGTCAACACCCTGCGCGATGTCGCCGCTCTGGCTGTGCAGTGCCAGGAAGATTCGGCAGGTATCTGCATTGAAGCCGATGTCGTCCGAGGTGTATCCGATGTCTCGAATAACCTTGCGAGCGATCGCAGCATAATCCACTTTAGCAGATGTTGTGATTTCGCCGGCCAGCACCACAAGATCTGTTGTGCACAATGTTTCGCAGGCGACGCGGGACATCGGATCCTGCGCCAGCAAAGCGTCCAGAATGCCGTCTGAAACCTGGTCGGACACCTTGTCCGGGTGTCCCATACTGACTGATTCACTCGTGAAGAAAAAATTAGCCATTGTTGCCTGCACCTAAGGTCGAAGAGTGACTTTCGTAGAGTCTGATTGCACTTTTTCCCGGCAAAACACCGAAAAAGCAGCCGGAATTCTAGAAGACAGTGTGATCTGTCACAACAGATATGCGGGCACAAACGCAAGATGGCGCTTTTCCGAAAGCGTTCAACTGCGGAGTTCGGTCCGTTGTGTTGCTTGTGCTGAAAATAATGCATTTTCCTCACGTTTTTCTGGGTTTTCGAATCGAGCGACTCCGTTTGGTTCGTTCGGTCGTGCATGCACCGACTGAGAATTTTCCGTTTGGCTCACTGCTGGATCGAGAATCCGGTATTCAACCAAAAAGAATTGGCGAACCGTGCGACAGTGTGAGTGATCCTTGCAGAGGCAGATTTGTTTCCCACCGGATTGCCTGTTAGTCTTCCGTAATGCCCTGATGTGGACGCACAGTCGCACAAGCCGATGGGGACCGCCCGAGCCGTGGACCTTCTTCATGGGAACTTCTGTCGCTCGCGGTGTACTTTCGAATCTGGCCGATTATGAAACTGAGTGAAGAACATCGACAACAGATTGTGCGACAGCTGCAGTGCGGCAATGTGATATCGGCCATGCAAACTTGTCGAGAACTGACGCAGTGCGATGTTTCTGATGCGGAGATTTTGATCAACAAACTGCAGTCGGAAATATCAGGTGCTCCTGCATCGGGAAAAACCTGGACGCTGATCGTGGGCCTGTCGGTGTTTATCGCGATTCTCGCTACTGTCTACGTCTATGTGTTTCCGCGTCTTGCTGGCGAACGTGTTTCACCGACGGCCATGATTGAGGTGCGGCAAATCTCCATGGAGCCTCAGGGCGATTGGATTCAGATGCCGCTGACGGATGGCGCACTCTGCTACGTCGAATCCACTGGCCGAATGTCGGCTGTTGATTTTTCAGTCTTCCGTGGAGATGGATTGCAGCTTCCTCCGAAGCTGACTTTGCATTTTTCCGACGCTGGGATGCAACGTGCAACCGCTCTGCGAGAAGATCGCACTTTGGTGTTCGGCGTGATTCTGCCGAACAAGACTGTAGCGGCGACCGAACCCGGCCATTGGAGTGACGATCGGATCATGCTTCCGCTGCCCGGTGTTTCAGCTGCGGATGCCAATGAGATCTTTGCGCGTCTCACGAATTGACGATGACGAACGATACTTACTTCGCCCCGCGAAAGATTGCGGTTTTTTTATTCTGGATTTCGAATGCAATCAATGAACTCCGACTGGACCGAGCGACTTGCCATTGTGGAAGACATGGTACGTTCGATCAGCCAGCAGACGGATCCTCAGGCGCTGGTCAGAACGTATGGCGAAAAGCTGCAGCAGCTGTCTCCTGTGGAGCGGCGAATTTCTTTAAGTCGACGAGGACTGCAGGCTCCGTTCATTCGAATTACGCGCAGCACGACCTGGGAAGAAGAGATTGATCCGTGGGCACAGGTGCATCTCCTTCCGCTGATTCAGAGCGGACTTCTGGAACAGCTTGGTTACAGCAACCGGACGACGATTATTGATGACCTGCAACTGTCGCCGGATGATCCGGCCTTTGAATATTTCGATGGCTTTCGGTCCCTGCTGGCCATTCCTATGTACGACGACGGGGAGTCGCTGAACACCGTTGTGCTGCTGCAGAAGAAACCGTATGCCTTCGAAAGAAATAATGTCCCCGACCTTGTTTGGCGTACAAATCTTTTTGGTCGTGCCACCAGCACATTGGTACTGAAACGGCAGTTGGAAGAAGCTTATCGAGAGCTTGACCGGGAATTAAAAACGGTGGCTCGGCTGCAGCGTTCCTTGCTGCCCGCAAAGATCCCAGTTGTTCCTCGGATGGATCTCACGGCGTATTATCAGCCGGCCAGTCGTGCGGGCGGCGATTACTACGATTTCTTTGAACTGCCGGATGAGCGCTGGGGCATCTTTATTGCCGACGTCAGCGGCCACGGAACTGCGGCTGCTGTCATGATGGCCGTGACACATTGTATTGCAAACACTTACCCCGGCCCGGCTTCTTCTCCCTCGAAGCTGTTGAAATATCTGAATCAGCATCTGACGATTCAGTATTCCAGTCGCATCGAAACTTTCGTAACGGCGTTCTATGCAGTGTACGATTCCAGGTCACGCAAACTGGTCTACGCGAGTGCCGGGCATAACCCACCGCGTCTCAAACGTTGTGAGTCGGGACTGGTGATGCCACTGGACAAGGTCAATGGTCTGCCGTTGGGTGTGCTCGAAGAAGCTGACTTCGCTGAAGCATCCTTCTTCCTGCAATTTGGTGATCAGATCGTGTTCTACACGGACGGCATCACAGAAACGCATAATCCGGCAGGCGAGCAGTTTGGCGAGCGTCGAATTGAAGAGGTTCTGGCCCACTGCGGGATGGACTCTGAGGAACTGATGCAGACGCTTGTGAGTACGGTCAACAAGTTTGGAGCTGAAATTCCTCCACACGATGATCGCACAATCGTCGTCCTGCGGGCTACCTAAAAGAGTCTCGAATGTTTCAAAGCCCTCTGGAAATCTTTCGCGGCAGACCTTCGCCGGTAGCTTCGAAACTTGCACTGGAATAATTCAGGGCGATGAATTGGACCACGCCAATCAGAGCGAAGGCGAGAAGCACGGGGATTCCGGTCAACGCACCAACTGCCTGATGTCGCACAAGAGCTGTGTGGACCCATAGAAATCCGTAGCTGAGCATTGTCAGGATCGTGACGTACCCGACCAACAGAGCACGGCATCGCAGCGACGAAGCGGCGACAAGTACAAACATGGCTGGTATCAAACCACTGCGTGCCCCATCACCGGAATAGATGACCGTTGTCAGCAGCAGAACTTCACCAGTCGCCCATGCGTACAGAGTCCAGGCAGCTCCGCGCGTTCGCTGGAGCCACCATTGCCAGACAAAGGCATTCAGGATTGCCAGAGGCACCACACAATTGACACTTCGCTTGAAGCCTTTATCGCCGGGCAACAGGCCAGCCAGATCGGCTATCACATGATATGAGTAGAAAACCAGCAGCGTGCAAATAGTGACGGCAAGGCCCGGGCGATGGCGAGCCCATCGCTGCAATCGACGAATGATTCCTGACTGTCTTGCCTGACTGGATTATCCTTCCAGGTATCTTTTCAAATCAGCCACAAACTCACCGGCGTTTGAATAACGCTGTGCCGGGTCCGTCTCCAGTGACTTTACGCACAAGGAATTGAGCTCGCTCGGAATTCGGCGATCACGTTCACGAGGAGAGATAATGTCGTGTTCTCGAATCAGCTGCATCGTTCGCGCAAAGTCGCCATCAGCGGCTTCAATCGGCGGTCGGCCAGTGAGGATTCTGTAAAGGATCGCGCCGAGCCCATAAACATCAGCCGCCGGTGATGCTGTACTCGCCTGGCCAGTGGCCTGCTCCGGGGCCATATAGCCGGGCGTTCCCATAATGTCTCCGGCTGAAGTCAGATGTGAGTCTGCCTGAAGAGTTTTGGCCAGACCAAAGTCCATCACCCAGGGCTGACCTGTCGTGTGCTCGATCAGAATGTTGGCAGGTTTCAGATCCCGATGAATGATGCCATGCTCGTGAGCATCAGCGATCGCGTAGGCCACCACTCGCAGCTTTTTGATCGCCTCGGTCGTTGTCAAAGCATCGCCTTTCAGCAGTTTCTCCAGCGTGGCTCCGTTGATGAATTTCATCACGATAAAAGGCTCGCCATTGATTTCACCCACCGCATAGACCGGCACCACGGCCGCGTGGGCCAACTGCGCGGCCGCGTTGGCTTCGTGAAGAAATCGTTCCACATCCATCGCCGAGGAAAACGCGCCCATCCGCATCATCTTGATCGCAACAAGTCGATCAGGACGAAACTGGCGAGCCTTATAGACGATGCCCATCCCGCCTCTATCGATCTCTTCGAGGATTTCATAATTCGGGATTTCCGGAAGTCGGCGACCTCCAGTGAGATCCTGCAGCTTTCCGGAAGTGGCACTGATCGTTTCCGCAAGGGCTGAATTCTGCCCATCGGACTCCTGCGTTTCTGAATTCATCATATCGGCTCGCACAGCGGCCATGACTTTGCGAGCGATGTCGGCCGGAAGGCTTTGAAGTTTCACCCAGCCAACGCGTTCTTCACGCGGTCTTTCCACGGCATGCCAGAATAGCTGCTGCACGCGTTCATGGTCACGCACTGCGTTGTGACGCAGTTCAGATTCCAGACGCAATTCGGCGGAGTCATCACCGGGCGGAGTTGGTTCGGTCATAGATTCTATCCATTCTCCAATCTCAAATTTCAAATCTAAAAATCAAATTTGAAATCTCCCCACTCAACTTTCCTCCGAGGCCAGCTGCGAAGCCAGCCAGGCCCTGGCGAATCGCCAGTCATTTTTCACGGTCGCTTCCGAGACATCCAACACAGCGGCCGTCTCTTTCACATCGAGGCCTCCGAAACATCGGAGTTCGAAAACCTGAGCCTGGCGAGGATTCACTTCCGCCAGT
>QWOO01000057.1 GCA_003669615.1 Planctomycetota bacterium | reverse complement strand
GGCCGCCGTGCGAGTCCCTTTTCATACAGCGGCCGAGCAGTCGTGAAATCATGTTGCTGCCAGGCCTGATGCGCAGTGGCAAGCAGTGTCAGAGCGTCATCAGGGGCCGCTTTTTGATAACTGGCCAACGAAGCGGCGTTCTCGGCCGCCGTATCGCCCAGCCCGAGCAGCACCAGGTCCACATCCGTCGCCTGTCCGGCACGCACACGTTTGATTCGCAGATCGGTTGTCAAACTGGTCAGACCACACAGGCCATACAAGCCAGCGAGATGCGCCTCGGCCGCATGCTGATCGCTGTCCAATGCAACGGCTTCGAGAAGAAATGCTTCCGCTTCCGTCAGTCGAAAAAGTTGCAGCAGCAAAATGTCGCCCGCTCGAAAACAAGCCGCCGCGTAGCGTTCATGTTCCACGGGCACTCGCGAGTATTCCGCAAACGCGGCTTCGTAATCTTTCTTTCGCGAGAACGCTTCCGCAGCCAGATAACAGACCGCTCCGTCCACAGGTTGCCGCTGCCGCAACGGTTCCAGCAGTTCCAGAGCCGCCTCGACCTGACCCTGCTGAAGCCGTTTTTTAGCCAACGCAAGAAGGGACTTGGTGTCATCCACTCGCATCCATAGAAACGCGAGCAGCACCACAAGGCACAGCAGGCCGATCGCCAGGCCTGTCGTCTTCTTCCGTCCCGGCAAGGTACTCATCGATCGATCTTTGGTGTCTCAGAAGGATGTCAAATGGATCGGCGCTGACTATCGGGTCAGCCAATTGTTCACAGCCAGTTCCAGCCGCCTCGGAGTGTAAGGCGTCACTTTTGAAGTTGCGCGTTTGTGCCTATCGCAACCCGCTGCGTGAGCGAGGCATTGTGTTTTTGCGTTTACGCAGTGTTTCCGCAAATCCCTCGCTCACGCTTTTGGTTGTGATAAATCCCAATGCTTTTGCATGCTTCACAAGCTAAAGCGTCAAAACTCGCAACTTCCAAAGGAGTCAGCTGGCCGTTCAAGTATGAATCTGTCCCATGCGATTTTCGAGCCAGTCGCGATAGAAAAACACAATGAGCCGGCGGAGCGGCTCTACTACGTAGACTCGAGGCTCCGTCGGCGAGAATTCCGTTCCTGCGAAACACGCATTTGACAAGAACTCAGCGTAGAACTTTGTCGAGATCGTCAGTCGCTTCTGTCATTGACGGAGCTGATGCAGGTTCAATCTCTTCCAGGCCCGGAGCCAGCGTTCGGGCGCGGGCTTCAGCGAACTGCAAAATTCTGGAGGCTGCGGGAGCCGCAACGGTTCCGCCATAGTGCACTCCCGGCGCAGTGGGCTCATCAACCATCAGCAATACAATGACGGCAGGATCTTCCGCCGGCGCTCCGCACAAAAATGAAACGACCCACGCGTTGTCGGAATAGGTTCCGGTTGTCGGGTCGAGTTTCTGAGCGGTGCCGGTCTTTCCAAAAATCGACAGACCGGGAATCCGCGCCGACTTCCCCGTTCCGCGTTCGACGACCTGCTTCATCGGCTCCCTCACCAGCCACTGCGCAGTTTCCGCATCCAGCAGCCTCGCTCCGACTCCATCCGCCGGTTCGACGATCCGAATGAGCTGCCCGGGTAACGAACCAGCTCCATCTCCCGCCGCACCTTTCAGCAGCCGCGGTCGCACCAGACTGCCACCGTTGGCCAGCGCCGCATGGGCCGTGATCAATTGCAACGGCGTCACGGCCAACTCCTGCCCCATCGGGATGGACCCAAGCGAATACACGTTCCATTGCGGAAACGGGCGCAGCAGGCCGGAAAGTTCTCCTGGCAGTTCGATGCCGGTGCGGCGGCCAAAGCCAAAGCTCCGAGTCGCCTCGTACAGAGATTCCAAACCGATGCGTTCACCAATCTTCGCCATTCCAATGTTGCTGGATTTTACGAGTACATCTTCGACGCTCAATTCGCCATACGAATGATGATCATGCAGAACTCGAGGTCCCATTCTGTAAGCGCCGAAGTTGCAGTTGATCATTTCGTCGCGCAGCAACGAATGATGCTCCAGTGCCCAGCCGACAATGAACGGCTTGAATGTGGAACCGGGCTCGAAGACTGCTGAAACCGCCAGATTTTTCCATGCCGCTTCCGGAACTTCGATCAATGCATTGGGATCAAAGCCCGGACGCGACGCCATCGCCAGCACTTCGCCAGAATGAGGTTCCATAACGATCGCGCAGGCACCGAGCGGTCTCCATTCTTCCATCAGGGCATCAAGTTGTCGTTCGGTCTCGATCTGAATCAACAGGTCAATTGTGGAGACAACAGTTTGCCCGTGGCTGGGTGATTTTGAACGTTCCGCGGCCACTTCAATGACGACGCCGCGAGCATCGCGCGTCATCACGCGACTGCCGTCTTCGCCACGAATCAGCGTGGTCAGACTTTGCTCCAGACCGCCCTTGCCATTGTTATCGATGTCGCGAATTCCCAGCACATGGGAGGCAAATCCACCCTGCGGATACTTTCGCTGATATTCGCGTCGCAGTCCCCACGAAGCTTTCGGCAATCCCAGCGAACGGACTTCTTTCACCTGCTGTTCGTCGATGCGCCGCTTGATCCAGACGAACTGCTTGTCCGCATTGTCGATCAGACGTTTGTAAAGTTCATCCGCGTTGATGTTCAGAATGGATCCGGTCTTCCAGGCGAAGTCCCACGGTTCTTCAATCTGATCGGGCACGGCATACAGGCTGTCACAGGTCACAGTCATGGCCAGTACATGACCGTTGCGATCAAGAATCTCGCCAGGCCGCGCGGGAATCACTTCGCTGAAAATACTCTGCCTGGCCACACGGTCGTTCATGAGCTGCCGCTGAGCGCCCTGGAGCTGAATCAATCGCGTCAGCAGAACGGCCCAGCCGATAAAGACGAAGCCGGAGATCAGTCGCATTCGCCATGGACCAGATCCAGGCACCGAAATGTGTCGACTTGCGTTCTCATCTTTCAGGCCGAGTCTGTCAGATTCATCGGCCGGCGTGCTCAGGCCGTTGTCGTCCGAATGTGGAGTCTGTTCATCATCAGCGACGGCGATTTCTTGGGCGGGCATCAGTCGATTCCCTCCGGATTGAACGGATGCTGAAATCGCAGCAGCGGCAGCCGCTTATCTTTTGAAGGCCGCTCCTTTTGAGACTCATCGGCAACGGAAGTGCGATTGCGTCGCGGGGCATTTTTACCGGAAGCCCGATCTTTCTTTTGAACAGCACTGGAAGCGTTCTCAACGGTTGCCCGCAGCTGTGCAGGAGCAGTGAGTCGTTGAGTTTCCAGTCGCAGGCGCACCAGAAGTTCCAGCAACAAGTCGGTTTGGTAATACTGCACGCTGACCGCGCGGCGCATCTCCAGCGTCTGCTTCTCCAGCCGGACTCCAGCTGTTGAGACAAGCACTACGAGTAACAACCCTGCCGCGAAGCGAAAGAACACGATTGAATCCGTGTGTATGAAGGAAAAATCATTGCACGTAGACGTTACGCATCCAACAACCCCCCCGACCTCTCGTTCCAGGGCTCCAGCCCTGGAACGCCATGCCCCGGAGGCTCCTGCCTCCTACGACAGACTTCGGAGGCAGGAGCCTCCGGAGCAGTGTGTTCCGAGGCTGGAGCCTCGGAACAAGGGACAACGCGAAACGTAGCGAGTGGATGCGACATAACTTCCGCGCAGCAGAAAGCCCCGCAGGAGCACGTCTTCGGCGGGGCTTTCCGTCACTTGTGAAATATCGGATGACAGCCTGCTACGGCGCCACATTGACCTCCGCCGCATCCGCAGGAAGTGCCAGAATCAAGCCGGCCTTCAGTTTATTCGGATCTTTCACCACAGTCTGATTCAGTCGGTAAATCTCCACCCAACGTGACGACCGGCCCAAAAAGCGTCCGGCGATTTCGGAAAGCGTCTCACGTTCGCCAACGCGATACGCCGGCGAACCGTCGTCAAGAATCATGAACTCCGCTGGCTGTACAACCTTCGGTTTCGAATCCACGAAGAGCTGCGGATACTTTTCTTCCAGAAGTTCTTTCGCCGGTGTCAGAACGATCATGCCGGGCCGCATGTGCTTTGGCTCCCGGATGCGATGCTGGTTAAAGACCGCGAGTGCTGAAAAGTACCGAGTCGTCCCGTAGACACGCTTCGAAATCCGTGAATAGTTGTCACCGTCCTGAACGACAACCGATTCAAATGTCGAACCGTCGTCCGGAGCTGGTTCCGCTCCCGTGTTCTGATAATTAAATGCCGACAGACTGAATTTTCCGTCCGATCCCGAACCCGCAGCCGTCCGAACACTGCTTCCGTTTGCCTGCCGTCCCGGCTGAGTGACAGCGTTAAAACCCTTCGATGGCGATGACTCCGAAAAGGAGCCAATACTTTCTTCGCCTGGCGCACGCCCGATCGTCGGCTCGGCACTCTCCACCACATCGGCGGCAAATCCGCCTGAAAATCCTTCTTGAGCCGACGGTTCTGCCATCGCCAGCAACGTAGGTTCTGATTCCAAAGCTGGTGTAGGCTCGGACGTTGGAGGCGTCAGCGAATCTGTTGACGACAGCTCGTCAAATCCCAATTCCGCGGTAGCTGTAGTGGACTCGGCAGACGCAACGACCGATGCCACCGGCTCTGATGAAAATTCGAGGTCGATGTTTGGTGCTGAGACGGGGTCCGCCGTCGATGCGTCTTCAGGTTCGGCCAGTGCCAGATCTCCGAATAGTTCCGCAGACTCAGCAAGCTCGCCAGGCTCTGACATCGCGGGCTCATCCGCAGTCAGCAACTCACCAGTTGCAGAATTCGGTGTCTGCAAAAGTTCAGGCCCCGACGGCGCGGTGTTTTCTGTCTCCGGTTGTCCGAAGCTAAAAGTTGGGATGGAATCTTCTGCCGCGGCAGACGCTGCAGGGAACTCCGTCGATGTACCCAAGTCCAAAGATGAAGGCTCGTTCAGCACGACAGCGTTTTGCGACTCTTCCAACGTCCCGAATTCGATCGGTGCCTGGGAAGCGTTGCTGCCAGCGTCCGAACTGACAACGTCAGCCGAGTTCGATGCGCTGCCGAACGTTTCTTCACCGCTGAGATCGGCGAGGTTCAACAATGGATCCGTGGCCGCGCTCTTCGTGCCCTGTGACGCCAGCTGCGTCGCTGCATCCAGCGGCTGATCGGCGGCTGGACTTTCGGTGGCCGGGCTTTCGGCTGTTGACTGAATGGAAGCCTGAGTCAGCTGCCGCTGGTGCAGATCCATTTTGTGATAGACGAGGAAGCAAAATGCAAAGAACAGGATGGTGATGACCATCATCCCGAGTTTCGCTTCGTGGCTGACCGCAGCACCGCTTTTGGCTGCGGCTTTGAGCGAGCTTAACATTTTCCCAGCCACTTCGCTGCTCTCAGCTTCGCCGATCGGCAGCGCGGATTGAGTCGTACTTCTGCCGGTGCTGCTTCGAGCGGCGTTTTTGTCAGAACCTGCCATCCCTGGTGTCCTTTGAACGCGTTTTTGATAATGCGATCTTCAAGCGAATGGAATGTCAGGATGACGACGATCCCGCCTGGCTTCATGATGCCGGGCAGAACATCGGTCAACATGCGTTCCACATGCTGCAGTTCGTTGTTAGTGGCAATTCGAATTGCCTGAAATACGCGAGTCGCCGAGTTTCGGCCGCCCGCATTTTTAGAAGCGCCGACAGCGTCACAAACGCAGGCCTCGAGATCTTCTGCCGTCTCAACGGGATGCCCCATTCGCCGACGTCGTACGATCTCACCCGCAATCTTTGAAG
Source organism: Planctomycetota bacterium (assembly GCA_003669615.1). Taxonomy (GTDB): domain Bacteria; phylum Planctomycetota; class Planctomycetia; order Planctomycetales; family Planctomycetaceae; genus SXXK01. Next base: position 5,420 of record QWOO01000057.1, on the reverse strand, counting down.
CTGCTGGCTCCTCACCGTGGGTCCGAAAGATTTCTTCCAGTTGCTGTTCTTCCAGTGTTCTCAACAATTCGGCGGCCGGCTTTCCTTCATGCGGATGAAACCGCATATCCAAAGGCCCGCCCGCATCAAATCCAAATCCTCGCTGCCGATCCGAAAGCTGGTCAGACGAAAGTCCAAGATCCAGTAATACCCGATCAACACCGTCGATTCCCAGCGTCTGAAGAACGCCTGCGGCTTCTGCATAATTCGAACGAACCAAATGCAGATTTACCGCAGCCTCGCCGCCGGTATCTGATGGTGCGCCTGTCAACTTCTGCGAAGCCAGTCGCAGCATCATGGGGTCTCGGTCCAGACCAATCAGCGTTCCGGTATCGCCTATCACTTTTCGAATCAGACTGCTGTGCCCGCCAGCTCCGACAGTTCCGTCCAGCACCGTGAGTCCGGACGTCAGCTGCAGCCACTGCATTACTTCGCGTGGCATCACCGATACGTGTACCGGCTGAGGTTCGGCAGTCGTCATGGGTTGGAAATCGATGGAAAGGAAAGACGAGAGATCTGAATAGCTTTACCAGGAACTGATGTACATCACAGTCCAACTGCACAGCTGGATGATAGATCCATCCGAACGTTGCAACCGATGGAAAAGCCTTAGAACTTGAGAGGTAAATTTAGGAAAGGAGCCAGCGAAGCGTTCCAACGCCGGCGAATCTCAGAAAACAGGCCAAACCTCGCTGCAAAGAACCATCGAGCGCAGAAAGGGCCGATAAGTAGACCCAAATCCTACGCCCCCACCCCTTCTGCGCGAAGCCCAGTTTCTCCGCGCAGGTTGCCGTTCGGAAACCGGGACCGCGAACCTGAATCAGGCTAAGAAGACGTGAAGTCTTAGTCGCACAGGCTTCCTGCAATGCACCTCGCTAATCAGACACACCATTAACGATTGCGGAGGACTTCCAGCCGTTGCTGGGCCGGGCCTATGTTGGGCGAAATCTCCAGGCAATGTTGATAGTGCTTAACCGCTTCGTCAATCCGGCCCAGCTTCTCCATGGTCATGCCAAGATTGAAGTGATTCTGATACACATCGGGATTCAGTCGAACCGCGAGTTCCAGTGCCTCATTTGCGGCGGCATAGTCGCCCTGCATAAACAGAGTCGCCCCCAGCATCGACTGTACGCCGTCAGCCCCCGGATCGAGTGCCATCGCCCGCCTCAGACTCTGTACGGCCTCCGGAAGCCTGTTCTGCCTCAACAAACATCGCCCCAACTCGCCGTGGGCTGCGAAATAGTCATCATCTGCGGCCAGAACTTCGCGAAGAAGCGGCTCGGCAAGGTCGTACTGTCCGGCGTCAATCATCGCAGCGGCATCGTTCAGTTTGTAGTAATACGGGAGCATGTCTTTCACATCGAGCAGCGATTGTTCTTCCCCGCCAATCGTGTCGCGATGTGATGCGTACCCCAAACTGGTCAGGGCTCGGCGTTCCTGCTCGGTGAGCGCCACGTTATCCGCGAGACTTTCATTCATTCTGGCTTCCCACTCCGCGAGATCCCCTTCAAGCTGGTGGACCTGGTCGGGCATCTCGGTCGCAAGATTCCGCAATTCCGAACCGTCGGCGATCAAGTCGTACAACTCGGGCCGAGGGCTGCGGATATATTTCCACTTCGAAGTAATAATGGCTCGGAGAGGCGACCAATGTCCCGCGTGATAAGGTTCGTCCGTCTCTGCATAGCAAGGCAGAATCGGCAACGTCTCGCCCCGCAGCGCCGATCGCAGGGAACGCCCGGTCGCATTCGCAATCGGCCTCCGGCCAAGTTGATCCAGAACTGTGGGAGCCAGATCGACCAGTGACACAGGCTCCGCCACACGATGCCCCGGGCGACCTTCCGTGGGAGATACCATCAGAAACGGAACGCGTAGTGTCGCGTCGTAAACCGTCATACTGTGGGTCAATTCACCGTGTTCGCCAAGGCTCTCGCCATGGTCTCCGACCACCACAATCAACGTGTCATCCAAAGCACCGGACCTCTCCAGCGTCGAAATCAACCGGTCCAGCTGACCGTCAACATAGGCCAGCTCGGCATCGTAGGGTCGGTCGGCAAATTGATTGCCAAACCGGTCCTCGTGGGCCAAATACGGAAAATGTGCATCAAACAGATGCACCCAACAGAAGAAGGGCTTTCGAGTCTGGATCCGGGGACGTAACCACTTCAGTGCGGCATCGATCACCAAACTTCCATCGCGATACTGATGATGTCCATCCAAACTATGATCGGACAGCGACAGATCATCGTCGTAGGTATCAAAACCGCGTTGAAGCCCGAATTTATGGTCCAGAACAAATGCCGCGACGAATGCCCCCGTCTCGTACCCGGACGCCTGCAGTTCCGTGGCCAGGGTAGGTAATCCAGGACTCAGCGCCGCTTTACCATTATTGCGCAGCCCATGCTCGGGCGGATACAAACCTGTCAGCATGGACGCATGAGATGGCAAGGTCAGCGGGACAGGTGCATAGGCACGCTCAAAAAGCACGCCTTTTTTGGCCAACCGATCGAGCACCGGAGTGCTGGCTGGCGAATAACCGTAACATCCCAATCGATCTGCACGCGTCGTATCAAGCGTAATCAGAAGCACGTTCAGTGGCCGTTCCGTGCTCTTATGCCAAATAAAACTGGCAGCAAGCAAGCCGAGCAGCACGATGGAGCCGATCCGAACCCGAGTGCTGAGTATCATGGCTGAATTCGTTGAGCGTGAAGCCATCGTGAATTGCATATCTGGTTGCGGTCAGGCTTCCCCGATTTAAACCTCACCCTCGTTTATGAAACAAACAGTGGAGCTCCAATTAAGAAGCCGATGAAAAAAATCACCCACGCGGGCAGGGATGACATTGAGTCGGATGCGAAAGATTTCAGAAACTCTCTCTGATTCAACTCGAAACATCACGACTGGGTGGTAGCAAAACAAACACTACCGCCCACGAAAAGTAACGATCAAAGATTTACCATCAGCCAGAACAGCTATTTCGTCCTGATGTTTAGCTCCAGATCAACAATGCCGTCTTCGGGAATCGACACTTGATTAGACGGTAGTCTCGGATCCGGACTTTGCAAACGCCCAGGAAGAGTTTCTACGCATATAATTCCCGGATTTACAGGCTGGTCCGGTTGGGGCACAGGAGGCGCCGATCCATCGGGCAAACGCATTCTCGAGTAAGCCACAGTGTACCGTCCGGGAGCTAGGCCGGTAAGATTCTGTGTGAGATCTGTTACTGAGAATCCTCCATTAATATCCGTCGTGCCCGACCCTCCCCGATTATTCTTCGCGATGTCCGGGATAAAGGTTACGGTAACCCCGTCCAGCGGCTTCCCATCCACCAGTAAGGTGCCTCCAACCACGGCCAGCGTCTCTGGAGGAGCTGAGCCACCACAACCCACAACAAAACAAATCAAACCGAATCCAAGGGCAAGTTGCCCAAAACCACGACGCATTCCAGTGCTCCAAAGCAAAGGTCAAAGGTCAATTCGCAATCTCATTTACTCAGGCAAAAAAACGGTACTGCAGAGGTTTTTGTTTCGCCAGTTAATACAAAAATAGGCGAGAACCGAAGTCCTCGCCTATAACTTTGATCAATACCGGACAGTTGTGAGTGCGACCTCTTGCAACAACCCGATTTTTAAGAACTCCGTGTGTCTGAGGCACAGCATCGGATCCCCGAGGAATCCGACCACCGCCACACGAAAGAAGAATCGCCAACTCGTGACAACAACGCACAAGTTTAGAATTCGCCCAAAACTTGTCCGTCTGAAATGTAGGCCAGATTTTGCAGCGTCAGCAAATTCGTGTTCTCGCTGAGGAAACGCACCCCACCGTCACCCAGCAGGACTTGACAGCCCCCCGTATGCAACGAACTCGCGTTGACGTTATAGTTTTCAACCCTCCCTGGAATACTAATCCCTGTGCTCACTTGTAGCCATTTGTTGATGCCTCCCAGCACATTCGTGCCCGTCCCAGCATGCTGAGCACAGGCCCACGGCGCGATCTGCCCGCTTCGACATGTGAAAACATTCTCAATGACCAGAGCAGAGTTGCTGGTTCCATCCGTGAAGTCACGCATGTTGGAAAAGGAGTCTCCGCCAAATGCTGTCCGAGCGGTGCTTCCCTGACTGGACCAGAGGCCAGGCTGGTGTGTCGCATTCACGCTGAGTCCATAGGAAGATTTGTAGCTGATACCAGTCGTTCCGCATCCGTAGTAGGTGGGGTCATCGTTGATAAATTGAATCCCATTGTCCGACGGACAAATGAATGCTTTCATTTTGACGGACTTGGCCGCCAGATTCGCACCCGTCAACGTGACCACGGGAGCAGCCCCGGCATTGTATTTTCCGAAAGGTGCATTGAAGTCCAGGCCACTGTACAAATTGGCCTGTTCGATGTATGGCAGCAACATCACCAGCCCGTTCTGATTCTTCACTGATGCCCCGGTAAGGCCCAACGGTGCCATCTGCCCAGATCCATTCATCTGACCATAGGGGAAACCGCTGAAAGTATCATGGTAGTTATGCAGTGCCAGCCCCATCTGCTTCAGATTGTTCTTGCACTCCGTTCGGCGTGCAGCTTCACGAGCCTGCTGAACTGCCGGCAGAAGCAGAGCGATCAAGATGGCGATGATCGCAATCACCACCAACAACTCGATCAGCGTAAATCCACGACGATTAGGTCTCATAACAAAGTCCTTAAACAACTAAAATAATAACCAGAAAAGTGATTGCGGCCGTGCAGTTCAGTAGGAATCGGAAATCATGCCGAACGACAAGCCGCAACACCGAAGTTGCCCGAAAATTGATTTGACTCACTCTTCCGGCAAACGCTATGCCAATCCCATATTCCTGAAGAAACCAAAGAAAATCGGATTATGGAAAAGTCATCAGTCGACTTGTGCACTTCCGAAAAGCGTCAGTGCTGTTTTATTTTGCAAGCCAAACATAGTGGTAACGTGTTCACTGCCCATCGTCCATCTCGAGAATGGAAAATTCTTCCAAATGCCAGGAAAAAATTTTCGGGGGCGAGGGAGTGTTTGATTTTTCTGGAATCGTTTTTTGCGCGACGCTCGTGGGTCTGCATTTTCGAGGACTGAGACAGTGGCTTTCTGACGTAATCGTCAGGTAATTTGCTGACAAAGTACTGCCGATGCAATCGGCGAAAGCAGGTGCTTTCGCAGAGCGAAAGACGGCACTCATTTTTTTCGTCCAGCCTGAGGAACAATCCCGAAACGAGTTGCCTCTACGACAACCCGAAGCGTCAGCGAGGGATTTTCCGAGTCACTGCGGAAGGGCAAAAACACAATCCCTCGCTGACGCGTCGGGTTGGGATGGTCACAAACGCGCAACTTCAAAAGGCGAATGCCAGTGTTGGCCCTCATCAGTGATTCG
>QWOO01000141.1 GCA_003669615.1 Planctomycetota bacterium | reverse complement strand
TTGTCGAGGAAATATGTCAGTCGGTCGTGGACCGTATCAATCGCAACGGAGCGCGTTCGACGGGCCTGCACTACGGAACAGAGAATGTGCTCACAGCGGAAAAGTTGATTCTTAAGGATGACGAGGGAAATCCGATCGACCTTGGTCACGTAGGCTATGTGACGGAAGTCGACGTCGACACTTTGTTGCGAGTGTGTTCCACGGGCACGATTCCAGTCATTCCCAGCATCGCGCTCAGCCCGGTCGGGCACCGACTGAATGTGAATGCTGACACCGCCGCGGCGGCTGTGGCAAAGGCACTGTCGGCCGAGAAATTAATCTTCCTCAGCGATATTCCAGGCATTCTGACCGATCTGAAAGATCCTAAATCGCGTCTGTCCCACGTGACAGCCAGTCAGGTGCGAGCCCTGATTGCAGACGGGACGATTGCGGGCGGAATGGTTCCCAAAGTAGAAGCGGCACTCGAATCGCTGGATGCCGGCGTTCGCAAAGTGCATATCGTCGATGCGTCCATGCTGCATTCAGTGCTGCTGGAAATCTACTCGGATACCGGTGTCGGCACGGAAATCGTTCCGTAACAACTTGGGGGCCGCTAACGCGTCGGGATTGACCTCCGGACTGTGTCTTAGGAACTCCGGCCGGTGGGATTGGATGCTGAACTTCGCAGTGGGCGGAGTGTCTACTAAACTTCGTCTTTGTCTGCTCGATTTTTTTTCGCTTTAACGTTCCGGAGATTGTTCGATGGCGCAGGTTGCCGTGTCAAAGAGTCAGGCCACGATTGATCTGTTTGACCAGTACGTCATCCCGAATTATCGCCGTTACCCGATTGCACTTGTGCGCGGCGAAGGGTCGCATGTTTGGGATGCGGACGGCAAACGCTATCTGGACCTGTTCCCGGGCTGGGGCTGCAACATCCTGGGGTATTCGCCACCGGCGGTTGTGAAGGCCATTCAGGAGCAGGCGGCGACGCTGATTCATGTGCCCAACACCTGGTACATCGAGCAACAGGGACGATTTGCCGAGTTCCTTTGCACTCGCAGCTTTGGTAAGGCGTTCTTCTGCAACAGCGGAGCAGAAGCGAATGAGGCGGCGATCAAGCTGGCACGACTGCACGGGTCGGCTCAGGGAAGATTCCGAATTATCACCTTCGAACACGGTTTCCATGGTCGTACTTTCGGAGCTTTGACGGCTACTGCTCAGCCGAAGTATCACGAAGGCCTCGGTCCCATGCTGGCCGGTTTTCGCTATGCCAAGATGAATGATATCGAAGGCGTAAAGAGCCTGGTCGATCATGAAACGGCCGCTATCCTGATTGAACCGATTCAGGGTGAAGGCGGTGTGCGCATTCCTGAACCGGGCTTCCTGCAGGCTCTGCGAGATCTGTGTGATGAACATGGTCTGCTGCTGATGTTTGATGAAGTGCAAACCGGCATGGGCCGCACGGGCACATGGTTTGGCTATCAGCAAACTGGTGTGCAGCCAGATGTGTTGACTATGGCCAAGGGCATTGCAGCGGGAGTTGCCTGTGGTGCGATGATCTGCCGTGACGAGTTCGCTGGCGACCTGCGTCCGGGAATGCATGCCAGCACTTTCGGAGGAAACTCGCTGGCGATGGCTGCCGGGCTGGCCACCGGGCTGACGATCGAAAAAGAAGGTATCCTGGAACACGTTCAGGAACTGGCCGAGGAAGCTCGGACCTGGCTGGAAGCATTGCAGCAGCGTCTGCCGATCATTCGTGAAATTCGTATTTGCGGAATGATGATCGGAATTGATCTCAGTATTCCATCAGCACCTGCAGTCGCGAAATGTATGGAACGTGGAGTGCTCATCAACGCGACCAACAACACCGTCGTACGACTTCTGCCAGCGCTGAATGTGCCGTCCGCCGATCTGATGGAAGGCCTGCAGGTCGTGGCTGAAGTGCTGGAAGAAATGGCCAACGAGGTCACGTAATCCATCGCGCCGAGTCAGTCTGTCAGATGACGATCTTTAACAACGTTATCAGGAACCCGGGCAGGACCAGCCCTATGACTCAGCACATTCCATGTCATCGCTGTGGGAAGATTCACGAGATTCCGCCGCTTCGGGCCGGTCAACGCGCCGAGTGCACTCGGTGCGGCAGCTTGTTTTCGCCGGTGGGATGTCGCCGGACCACATCAAGCCGCACTGCGGCTGCGGCAGTCGCGGCGTTTGTGTTGTTCTGGCCGGCGATCCTGTGCCCGATTCTGGAAATCGAAAAGATGGGCATCCGGCAGCAGAGCAGCATACTGGGCGGCACTATCGATGTTTTCCGTTAGACTGTCGAACTGCTGACCGCCCCAGACTGATTCAGGAGCCCGTTGATGCTGTTCTCTTCATTCCACCTGCTGTTCTTTTTCCCTGCCGACACTGGTGTACTACCGGCGGCTTTTCGGCCGCTGGCTTCACGTGGGACTGCTCCGCTGATCATCACCTGCTTTCTTGCAGGTTTGGTCTTCTCTGGTTCGAGCAACGAATTGCGAGCGGATGAAGTCAGCGAACATGTTCAACAATTGGTCACGGAAGCGGATCAGATTTTATTGCAGCCGGCAGCCGAGCAGGATCTGATTCGCCTTGTTCAGATTGATCTGGCGTTGTCTGAAGAAATCGATGAAACAAGTCTCGCGGCTTCTCGTCGCGTTCTGCGAACGTTGGCCATGTCTGAAAATCTGACCGCCATGGACCATGTTCATTCGGTTTTCGAAAATGAACCGGAACGTCGCAGTGAAGTCGCCTGGGCATTGAGTGAATCGACCTCTGCTCGGCCGGACGATCTGCAGGACTGGCGGTATATGGTGCGATCTCTGAACGTTGTCAGAGGCACTGATGCAGCCTCGGTGATGCGGGCTTTGCAACGTTTCCGTCCGCGTGCCAATAAGGCTCAGTGGGTTCGTCAGGTGATACTTGTCGGCCTGACATTGGATGCTGATCAGCAAGCAGCGGCAACTGACTTGCTGAAGCACTGGGCGGGAGTTCCAAACGGAAAAGCTCAGTGGACACTGGCCGAGTATCAGGCCTGGTTCGCGAAAGAATATCCGGACCAACCCGCCGCTCAGTGGCCTGTCGACGCCGCAAATCGGAAATGGAATCTTGCCACGCTGGAGCACGAAGTGAAGAACTTTCATGCGGCTCCCGATTTGATAGAAGCCGGTCGCGCAGTGTACGAAAAAGCAGGTTGTCAGAAATGTCATCGACGTGGGAAACTTGGCGAAGCGTTCGGGCCGGACCTGACATCGCTGGGCTGGCGACGTCAGAAGAGTGAAATCCTTCAAGCCATTCTTTTTCCATCTCATGAACTGAACGAAGAATATCCTTCAGTGACAGTCGAACTAAAAGATGGTCGCACGCTGTCGGGCATATTGTCGAGTGGTTCGCAGGACAGAATGAGCATCGTTTCGCCGATGTCAGTCCGTGTGGAATTTGACCGCGCTGACATTGTGCAGATCGTGAATCAGAAGATCTCAAACATGCCTGAGGGAACTCTGGAGCCGCTGACGCTGGACGAAATCCGTGCGTTGTTCGCGTTTCTAATATCCATTGATGGTGTACCTCGACCGCATGGGGACGAGTTGGAGTAGTTCGTCCAGCAATCGTCATAAAACGTAAAAAAAACGGGCTCAGTGCCGTCGGAAATTCCGGTGGCTCTGAGCCCGTTTTGATGTGTTTGGAAACGCACTGCAGCGTCACCACGGCAGTACGCCGTCAGTTGCGACCGAGTTCGCGGTCCATCAGTCGCACCAGACTGGCCAATGAAAGCACCTGCATTTTCTTCATGGCCTTTCCGCGATGCTTTTCGACGGTTTTAATGCTGATGCCCAGTTGAATCCCGATCGCCTTGTTGGTGGCACCTTCATAGACCAGCTGAATAACTTCGCGCTCCCGTTCAGACAGGCGATTCAGATACGATCCATTGTCCGGCAAAATTGGAGGCAGAGCCTGCTCGAAGCTTTCGGCGTTGTGAAGTTGGCGGAATCCTTCTTCCACGGCCTCGATCAGTTCGCGTCGATCAAACGGCTTATCCAGAACCGTGATCGCTCCACATTTCATGGCCGCCACAGCCAGACTTGTGCGAGGAAACGCGGTTACCAGAATCACTCGAAAGTGACTTGGGCGAGCGGACAGGTGGCGCTGGACCTCAATACCCTCGACCTGATTCATGACCTGATCGGTCACGACAACGCCCGGTGGCAGTTCGGCAGACTCTTCTACAAACTGAGCGGAAAACTGATACGCACGCACGTCGTATCCGGCCTGCTGAAGCATCAGCTGAATAATGTCCAGTACCGCTTTGTCATCGTCAATGACATAAACGCGTTTGGAAACGACTGGCGATCCTGATTCTCGTTGTGAAGCCGCTGAATTTGTAGATTCCAGGGATGTCTGTGTCATCAATGCCCGCCTGATGATTAAATGGAGATCTATTCGTGGTAACTGTCAGCAATCCTCAGATCTTTCGGGCTCGAAACATGAGGCGATCGGGATTTCGCCAGCTCGTCGTCCCAATAAAAATCGCATCAAAGCCCATTTTTTCCCGAACGAGGGAAACCCCGCCTCGAAAGTGTAGCAGAACTTGAGACTTGTGCGCTTTGTCGTTTCGGAAAAGTCCGTGAAACCCGCGAGTTTGTCGACGTAAAAAGTCTCTGCGGGCGAATCCCGAAAGACCATGCTGTCTCTTGGCACGAGCTTTCGCACGCATTGCGGGAAAGTCCTCGAATTCCGCATCGCTCCAGAAAATGCAGCATTTGTCGCCGTCGGCGGTGATTTTTTGCAACCCAAATGAGGCACTTCGAGATCGTACGATCCGTACAGATGATGCGTTGTGAAATGGTCTTGTCCCGTTCTCGCAACACCCATCAAATTGCATCGAGCAGCGAGCAGTCTCAGAAACGCTGGCGGACTGATCAGGCTTTCGAGTACAGTTCTTGCACGGTTGCATCGGAGTGCCACAAGTTCACCTAAATCTCGCCACGGACGGCGGAAGTTCATGAATCCCGAAACCCCTCAGCAGTCAAAACCTGATGTTCGCGGTGTGACCACTCGATGGTTGCTGCTGGGAGTCTGCGGGGCGGGTATGCGAGCCTTCGCCGAGATCCTGTTGGATGCCGGTCAAAACGTGACCGGCACGGATATCGACGAACGCGGAATGCGATCCCTGCATGATCACTACGGTCAGCGGTGCCAACTTCTGCCATGGACGGAAGATCTCGATCTCAGTTCGGTGCTTCCTGCGAACGTGGTTCATTCGCTCGCTGTATCCCCGATGAATCCGCTGTTAGTGCGCGCTCGCGAAATGGGTGTGGCCGTGCGGCCACTTCCAGAGGCGCTCGGCTCATTTCTTCAGAACGCGCGCCAAATCTGTGTCGCCGGGACTCATGGCAAAACCACAACTTCCGGAATGATCTGGTGGGTCCTTCAACAGGCGGGGCTCGCTCCGGCGGGTTTTGTGGGCGGCGAGATTTGTGGAAGTCATCAAAGCGGTTCGTTCGGAGCAGGGCGTCTGGCGGTACTGGAAAGCTGTGAGTATCGGCAGTCGTTTTTGCAGTTGAACCCGCAGTCCGTACTGTTGACGGGTATTGAACCCGATCATTTCGATTGCTTCGCCCGCGACGAAGCTGCAGATCAGACATTTGAGACCTTCCTCCGCCGGATTCCTCGGGACGGCTCACTGGTGATCAATGCGAGCAGTCCCCGAGCGCAGAAGGCGGCTCTTGCAGCCCACTGTTCGGTTCAGACATTTGGCAGAACCCCCGACTCCGACTGGGCTGCGGATCCGATTTTTAACGGAAACCCGGGGCAGCTGCTGCGATGCGACAATACGCCCGCGCAGATCTTTGGTGTTAGGCATCACGGTCGCGGGGTCGCGAAAGTGTCGTTGAGAATTCCGGGTCAGCACAATCTGGAAAATGCTCTGGCAGCTTTCGCAGGACTTTCCGCCGAAGGCTTGCCTCCCGATTTGATCGTCCAGCATCTGGCCACATTTCCGGGAATGTGCCGACGATTCGAGTACCGGGGACGTTGGCGGGGCGTGGATCTGATCGACGATTACGCTCATCATCCATCAGCGATCCGAGCCACCTGCGACACAGCGCGAGCCGTATTTCCGGGTCGACGAATCATCGGGGTGTTTGAACCCCATCAGATTTCCCGTCTGGAAAATCTGTTCACCGAGTTCGCTCTGGCATTGTCAGCGTTTGACGAATGCCTGATCCTTCCCGTACTTCCGGCGCGAGAGATCGCCACCCAGGCGGAATGTTACCGTTTGTCAGGAAATCTGGTTCGCCGGATCTCTGAAGCGGGAGGCCGGACTTTCCTTGTGGCGAATCTTGACCAGGTGCCCGGAAAATTAGACCATTCGGCTCGACCCGGTGATGTGGTTATCACAATGGGCGCAGGCAGGACATATCAGATTCATGACGAAATCCATCGAAGACTACAAAGAGATTCTGCTGCTTGAGGAGCCGCTCGCTCGGCACACCTGGCTCCGGCTGGGCGGCCCTGCGCAGTACTTTCTCACGCCACGCACCGAAGAAGAGCTGCTCGCTGTTGTGCAGACCTGTCGGCAGCTGAAGATTCCAATCCACATTCTGGGCTCTGGCTCGAATTTGCTCGTTCGCGACGAAGGCATTCGCGGCGCGGTCATTCGAGTTATCGAACCACTGCTCAGTGAAGTGCGAGTGGAAGGTACTAACGTGATCGCTGGTGGCGGCACGATGCTGTCGCACATGATCACCGAAGCCGTCCGCGCCGGACTGGGTGGCGTTGAGCACCTTGTCGGAATCCCGGGAACAATCGCCGGTGCAGTTGTGGGCAACAGTGGCGGGCGAGCAGGCGACATCGGCCAGCTGGCATCCAGTGTGACCGTGCTGACTCAGGATGGCACCGTCGCGACTCGAAAGGGCGACGAGCTGTCGTTCTCGTACCGTCGCAGCAGTTTCCAGGACATGCTGGTTCTGTCGGTCACGCTGAGTTTGACACAGGATGACTCTGAAGAGCTGAATCGCCGTATCCGCAAGAACTGGATCATGAAGCGATCGACACAGCCGCTGGCGGATCAGTCGGCCGGTTGCATCTTCAGAAATCCTCGCGGTCTGAGCGCCGGGGCATTGATCGAACAATGTGGTCTCAAGGGCCTGTCAGTCGGCAAGGCTCGCATCAGCGAACGCCACGCGAACTTCATCGTGACGGAAGCCGGCGCCAGCAGTCGCGATGTGGAGCAGTTGATCAGCCGCATCCAGAAGGCCGTTGCGGAGAAATTTGCGGTAGATCTGGAGCTGGAAATTAAAGTCTGGTAACACCCGAAAGAGCGACGCACGACGTGAGGGATCGCGTTTCAGGAGAGCATGATGTTCACAGATGAAATGCAGAATCTACTGAGAATCGTTGTTCTCAGTGGCGGAGCATCGGCTGAACGTGACGTCAGTCTCGAGAGCGGTCGCAACGTGGCGTCTGCGTTGATGGAACGCGGACATCGAGTGGAACTTATCGATCCTCGCGAAACTCCGCTCGATACGATATCCGCTGACACGCACATCATCCTGCCGATGCTGCATGGGACTGGCGGAGAAGACGGTGTACTTCAAAGACAATTGGACTCACTCGGAATTCTCTGGCTGGGTTCCTCAGCCGTTGCTTCAGAACTGACGTTCAACAAGATCGCGACACGCAAGGTTCTGATGGATGCTGGACTGCCAGTACCGCCGGGTGTCGCGCTGAGCCGGCTTTCTTCCTCCGCGTTGATACATGAGGCCGCACGATGCGTGGGCTTTCCACTGGTCGTGAAACCCGCGGAGCAGGGTTCCAGCGTGGGCATCAGTATTGTTCAACGCAAAGAAGATCTCGATCGTGCTGTGCATGCCGCATCGCAATGGGGCTCTCGATTTCTCATCGAACAGTATATTCCCGGCAGAGAAATTACGGTGCCGGTGATCGGCGACTGCGTATTTCCCGCCGTGGAAATTATTCCGGCTGGATCGTGGTATGACTACAAAGCGAAGTATCTTGATGAGACCACTCGGTACAGCGTCGCTCCGGTCGATCTGCCCGCGAACCTGAACGAGATCGTGTTAAAAGCCTGCCGCGTTTCTGGTGTCGGCGGAGTCAGCAGAACTGACCTGCGACTTGATCCGTCCGGAAGATGCTGGATCCTGGAAATCAATACGATCCCCGGGATGACGTCTCACAGTCTGGTGCCGATGTCGGCGCGGGCTTTGGGACTTTCTGTCGGTGAACTGTTCGAGCAGTTGCTGCTGCGACGACTCGGACGTGTTTCTGCGGTGTCATGGGAACGGAAGCCGGCAAAGAACGCTGCATAGTCCGTGGCCGCAGCAACGGCACCGCAAGTTTGCAGGATTGCTGACAGACAACAATCAGGGAAATCAGCCGAACTGGCGACATGAGAAGGACTCTGCGTCGACAGATCCTTGCATTTTGACTCTACTTTGCCGCTGTTGCGGAAGTCGGCCAATCACTGCGGGTACAACCTGGAGAAATGCGTTTATGTTTGATCTGTCTGCGATTCAGTCGGCGTTAAAACAATTTGGTTTTGATGGCTGGCTGCTGTATGACTTTCGCGGCAGCAACGTGCTGGCTCAACGAGTGCTCCAGATGCCGGCCGGTTTCCACGGTTCGCGTCGCTACTTTTACTTTATCCCGGCTGTCGGCACGCCCACAAAATTGGTCCATCGCATTGAGACCGACGTGCTGAACCACTTGCCCGGTGAGAAGATGATTTACCTGCGCTGGCAGGAACTGGAAGCCGCCGTTCAGAAAATGGTGGCCGGGCACAAAACTGTGGCGATGGAGTATTCGCCTCGCAATGGCAATCCGTATATCTCCAGAGTTGATGCTGGCACAGTGGAACTAGTCCGCAGCTTTGGCTGTGATGTCGTGTCGTCCGGAGATCTGATTTCTTTGTTTGAGTCTGTGCTGACTGACGAACAGCTTCGCAGCCATTTGGCAGCTTCAGAAGTAACCAATTCTGCCTTTGCACGCGCATGGAAGTTTATCGCAGACGAAGTTCGCAAAACGGGGGCTGTGGAAGAAATGGCGGTCAGTGATGAAATCATGCGCCACTTTTCAGAGCATGGCTTAACAACTTACAGCCCACCGATTGTGGGCGTGGACGGCAACGGAGGTAATCCACATTACGCCACCGGAACTGGTGCCGATACAATGATTCGCGAAGGTCGTTTCGTGTTGATCGATCTGTGGGCCAAACAGACAACTCCGGGCGCGTGCTACAGCGATTTGACTCGAACAGGATATGTTGGAAAGTCAGTTCCTGAGAAGTTTACAAAGATCTTCAACATCGTGGCCGCGGCGCGAGATGCCGGGATTGCCTGCGCTCAGTCGGCGTTTAGCAATGGCCGATCTTTAACGGGCGGCGAAGTGGACGATGCCGTTCGGGCCGTGATCGAGAACGCGGGATACGGCGAATACTTCTGCCATCGCACAGGTCACAATCTTGCCCAGGAAGTGCATGGCAACGGGACTCATATGGACAATTTGGAGACCAATGAAACTCGCCGCATCCTTCCTCGCACATTGTTCACAATCGAACCTGGCATTTATCTGCCGGACTTTGGAGTGCGCAGCGAAATCAACGTCTTCATTCATGCTGACGGCCGTGTGCAGGTCACAGGCGGCCCGCTGCAGACTGCTGTCGTGCCGATTCTGGCCGAACTCTAATGGTTACGCGATAAGCCAGCATTCTGCAGAACGCGCCAGGGGATAACTCTCCGAGCAAATGTCGGACATCAGCAGACTCTTAACGACCGCGCATTGGGACGCCGGACTTTGATGGACAGCTATGGCTTCTGAAGCTTCAGGTATTGAAGTCGGCCGATATGCCACATGTAATTGGGTCCAAATCCAGCCTGACGTGGCCATGAGTTCAATGTGGATTCTCGCAGAGATTGCCGAGCCAGTTTTTCGTCCCCTTCTGCCGCCGCATTCATGCCTATGTAAAGCTTCGCATAGAATAATCTCGATTCTCGAGCGGACTCGGGCAGGTCCGCGGGGATTGACTTGAGTACTTCGTCCGGCGTCATCGTGCCTTCAAATAGCTGATAGACTTCGCGAAACGGCGGCCGATCGTCTTTCTCATACTTCAGCAGTTGTTCTTTGGCCTTCTCTTTGCCGAAGGCGACTCGATGCGAAAGATACCGCCAAATGCCATTTTCGCGATCGACATTGTCGAAAGAGTGATAGCGGTCGAACTGTCCGGCCGCCTGCTCGGGATGCCCGGCGAAGTACTTCGCAATCCCAAGTCTCCAGTGCGATACATCCAGTTCCGGCTTCAGAGTGACCATTTTCTGGTAGTCTGCTTCAGCCTCCGCAAACCGTCCGAGAAACATCTGCAGATCACCGCGCGTTGAATATGCGTTTACTGATTCCGGATCGTCACTCTTTATCGCTGGCAAATTTTTCAGGTGCGTTTCCAGAGAAGTGGTCAACGCGTTGTTGAGTTCGTCGATGTCCGATTCAGCAGGCTTTGCCCCTTGTCCGGATTCTGGCAACGAATCGTCTGCCATCGCAGACTTCGGCTCCGTGCAGGCACCTTGCGGCGTAAAGCCTGATGTCAACAACAACGTCGTCAGCAAAATTCGTGTGCCACATTGCATAGGATGTTCCCATTCCATTTCATTAGACGCTTCATAGACGCGGACCGGCTCTTGAAGAGCGTGGTAACACGCTTACAGCGCAAACAAAAAGGCGACCACCGAGTACAGTGTCGCCCTCCGAAACACAAAAGTGCTGCCAGCAGCAACTTTGTGTTGATCTAAAACAGCCACCGTCGAGACGATGCAGGCGTGACAGGTCAACGGGTGTTTCAACTCCCCCGGGAACCTTTCAGCCACTTTGTACTTAGCCCATCTGCAGCGAAGCGACATGCTTCAGTGCCAAAGCAGCGGAAGTCGCGTCGCCATTGCAATGCTGCAGCAATGCCTTAGCGGCCTGCAGCAGGCTGATGTCAAGCACAGCCGAAGAAACAACAGGTGCGACTGGTTTCAGCCGTGTCTGGCCCGACGGTGCTTTGCCCGGACGCTTCGCCAATGTGCGAGTCAGGCCCAGTTTCTTGCGAGCGTTAGCGTAGGCCACCTGGCAGCTGGCTTCGTTAAAACTCTCTTTAGGGAATTTCTCACGAAGAGCAACCATGACCTCAGGTCCTTTAATCGCCTTGTT
>QWOO01000335.1 GCA_003669615.1 Planctomycetota bacterium | reverse complement strand
TTTCGTGGGCCTGTGAAGCCCAGTGTGCAGCTTTCGAATCATGTTGTTTGTATAGTCAGGCGGGGGAACTGTAGCGAATTCCGGTCGGTCAGGTGCAGAGCAAACGGGTGGGACGCGTCACAGTTTTTTTGGTGCTGAATTGACGACAATTGTCAGCATTTTCGCGAGCGTTGGCGAGCGGGCATCCTGTCAGTAAGATGTATCTGCTTCCGGCGATCGATGAGGATCGTCCGAAGCTGTTTTTGGAAGCCCTCCTTTTTAAATTTTCATTCGCGGGAAGTGTGAAGGTATGTCGTCCAGTCTCATTCAGGAAGTTCTTGAACCGCTGCAGTCAATGAGACTGATTGATCCGCACACTCACATCAATCCGCATCAGGCCGCCTCTCAGACGCTGGCCGATATCCTGGGGTATCATTACTACACCGAGCTCGCTCATTCATCAGGAATGCCGCGGCAGCAGATCGAGGAGCCGGGACTCGCCCCGAAAGAAAAGGTTGGACGTCTGGTCCCCTGGCTGCGAACAATCGAGAACACTGCCCAGTACAGCTGGCTGGTGGAAATGTGTCAGGTCTTTTTCGAATTCGACGATGATCGCATCACGGTTGAGAACTGGGAGAGCCTGTACGACCGTTCGTTGAAAAAGATGCAGTCGCCCGGGTGGGAGCAAACGGTTCTGGATCGTTCCGGGCTGGATCAGGTTTATCTGACGAATGATTTCGATGACCCACTGGAAGGTTTTGATACGAAGATGTACGTGCCCTGCCTGCGCACGGATGATCTGGTGTTTCATCTCGGTAAAGCGGCAGTGCGAGAACGTCTGCAGAAGGCTGCTTCGATGGTTCCCGCCGGGGCCTCGCAGCTTAAGGATGCGATCGGAAAGCTGTTCGCTCACTTTCAGAAAAACGGTGTACGGGCTTGTGCCATTTCTCTGCCTCCCGATTTTCATCCGGCCCCGGTCTCGAATGCAGTTGCTGAAGTGATTGTGGCGAAAGTCTTTAGCGGACAGGAATTGACCGCTTGTGAGTCCGCGACGCTCGCTCAATTTGTCTTCTGGACTCTGGCCGAATATTGTGTGGAGTTTCGACTGCCATTTGACCTGATGATCGGAGTGAATCGTCGCGTCTACGAAAATGGGGTGTTCCAGGGACAGGATTTGTTTGATACCCGGGTTTCGCTCATTCAGTACAAGGTGCTTTTCAATGCGTTCCCAACCGTTACTTTTCCGGTCTCAGTCCTGGCAGAGACCAGCAATCAGGAACTGGTAAGTTACTCATGGATTTTCCCCAATGTCGTCACAAACGGTCATTGGTGGTACTCCAATATTCCCGTTTATATCGAAAACGACACGCGAGGAAGGCTCCAGGCTGTACCGTCGACCAAGCAAATTGGCTACTACAGCGACATGTACAAACTTGAATTTGCGTTGCCGAAATTTGCTATGTATCGTCGAATTCTGGCGAAGGTTTTGGCGGAAGACTTCGTTATTGGCAAACGGTGGTCAGTGAACAGAGCCGTGGATCTTGGAAAACTAATTCTGCGGGGAAATGTGGAAGCTGTCTTTGGTAAGAATTGAGTAGTCGGAATCTCGGCAGGTGCACCTGGGTTGTCAGATGGGTATTTGTTTGTAGGGGATAAGTCTCCTGACGGAATGGGCTTTTATCCGCGTGGTCACTGCAACTGGCTTCGCGGGGTTATGGCCGACGTCTGAGTTTTGGTGTGCTGAGATTTCGTAGTTTGGTGCTTTGGTTCTGGTGTTATTGTTCGAGTGTTATTTGTTCTTGTGCTTTCGGGAATGGCGATTTCATGTCACGCATTGTTCTTCTGAAGGACGGTCAGTCGTTACCTTACGAGCTGAACAGCTTTCCTGCTCGCATGGGCCGTCACCCCGACTGCAATGTGCAGGTGGATTCGAACATGGTTTCGCGATTTCACGCGCAGTTGGTTCAGGTTGACGGCAGCATCATGCTGGAAGACCTGGCCAGCGGAAATGGAACATTCCTGAATGGAAAGATGCTGGAGAAGCACCAGCCTCAGCCCTTGCGGCATAACGATCGAATCAAGCTGGGGCCCATCAAGTTTCGATTTGAAGATGAGAACGAGGACTCTTCTTCTCAGGGAATGATTGCCGGTCTGGATCTGAACGATGGAGCCACTTCGACCATTATGGGCTCAGCGTCCGCTCGCGGCTTCGGAGTCTTCGAAGTTCGTCCGGAAGACAAGCTTCGTGGCATTCTGAAAATCAACCAGAGCCTTGCTGGTTTGATCGAAGTTGGCATCATTGCACCAAAGATTCTGGACACGCTGTTCGAGATTTTTCCTCAGGCCGATCGTGGAAGCATCTTGCTGAAGGAAGACAAAAATCCGAAGGCCCCGAAGGAGCAGCCTCGGCGATTCGTGCCCGCCGCACAAAAGCGTCGACAGGAAGGTGACGACGAATCTGTTCGCCTGAGCCGCACAATTCTGGACAGAGTCCTGAATGACAAGGCCGGTATTCTTTCGGCTGATGCCGCGAATGATTCGCGATTTAGTGCCAGCGAGTCTATCTCGGGCCTGACGATCCATTCGATGATGTGCGTACCACTGCTTAGCATCGAAGGTGAGCCGTTTGGGATCATCAACCTTGATACTCAGAATCCGATGAAACGATTCACGGACGAAGATCTGGAACTGTTGCTCGCCGTGGCCAATCAGGCGGCGCATTCCTACGAGAATGCTCGTCTGATGCAGAGCTATATGGACAAGCAGAAGCAGGACAAAGAAATGAAAATTGCCAAAGGAGTGCAGCGTGCGCTCCTGCCGGAGACGCTTCCCAATGTTGCCGGTTACCGCTTTTTTGCGTCTTACGATGCGGCCCAGGCTGTTGGCGGAGATTACTTCGACTGCTTCATGATTGGAGAACGCAAAGTTTGTGTTTCTTTTGGTGACGTGGCAGGTAAAGGCGTTCCCGGCGCACTCATCATGTCCAGAATCGCAAGCGTTGTTCAAAACACGATGAGCTTTACAGACGATGTTGCTGTGGCCATTCAACGCATCAATTCTCATATGTGTCACAACATGCTTGAAGGCCGTTTTGTGACTTACATTCTGGGTGTCATTGATCTGGATACCAATCGAATTACGCTGGCCAACGCCGGACACATGTCCCCCTTGATTCGCCGCGTTAATGGTGAGGTGGATGAGTTCGATGATTCCACAATCGGAATTCCGATTGGAATCATGGATGACTATCCGTACGAAGTCATCGAACGCGAAATTGGCGCCGAAGAAATGTTCGTGCTGATTACCGATGGCGTGGATGAAGCCATGGATCCGAACGGCGATCTGTACACTAAAGAACGCGTCAGGGAGTTTGTTCGCACCGGGTCCTCGAACCCGGATGAACTTGGGCGAGCGTTGTTGTCGGATGTTCGTCGGCACGCCAACGGTCGCGAACAGAACGACGACATTACCATCATGACGTTCGGCCGCTTTTCCGAAGGTGGAGCTCCTGCTTAATAAGCACGACTTAACTGCTGAATTTGCATGAGCATAAACGGCGTTAAACAGCTGAGCCTCGCAGCCCGCAACGCAAAACGTTTCAGCCGCCTTTTGAAGCAGTCGGCATTCCCGTGCCGACTAACACAAACGGGTTGTGAGACCTTTGTCTTGTTGATTGCATAATTTCACGAATCAGCAACTCCACCGACGTCATCGTATGTTTGGACTTGTCCAGCCCGGATCGTGAGTACCCGTCGTGTGTCATCGTCGGGCCTTGCTGGCTTCGCTGGGTGACGATTTCATGGTGGCTCGCTGCATCGCCGCTGCAGAGTCACGGGCGAACTTCCTCTGGAGTTTTCGGACCATGGGATACCCAATCCGGGCAAACAAATGATGAGGACGCGAGAAGGCAAGGATGTCGTACCACACCGTATCGTCGCTGTGATTCCATTCCACCTGAAACCGTTCTTCACCGGATTCTACATGGCCCGGCAATGTGCCATACACGAATCCGTAGCGACGGATTGGTCCAGCTTCATCAACAACGGCCACAATTCGGCAAGCATTCAAGCACCATAATCCGAAGACTCGTGCCAGGATGCCTACGACCTGTCCCTTTTCAATGGGAGTGTCTCTGGAGCTGGTTTCTACCCAACCCAGTTGAAAGTGTTCCCAGCACTGGATGGCATTCTTTGCTGCTTCGAATGTCTGTTCGCCCTTGCCGAGCATAATGCGAGTGTGATCGACGACAAAACCGGCTGGCGGTGTTTCTTCCGTGGCGCCGACCGCCGAATACGTGAAGTCGCGATTCTTCTGATCGAATAGAAATGTACGGACAGATTCGGTTGCGGGTTTTCGGAAGGAAAACATTTTGAAGTTCAATTCTGATCTGTAGCCAACTTGTCGCGATGCACTCGAGTGTAATATCCGCAGATCAACTCGTCTCGCAACTGGCAATAGACTGAGGTGTATCCAGTTTCAGGGACAACTCATTCTCTTATTGAAATGTCAGAGCACATGGCTCAACTTGTGGAACGAATGTGACAATGTTGAAGAATGGAGTTTCCGTGACAGTTCGTGACGCCTGTCAATAACTGGTTGAGACCCAGAATCAATTTCAATCGGGCTCGCTGTGCTTAACTCACCACTGACGATCATTGCCGCATTGCGGTCTCTGCACACCAACAATTCTGTCGGATCTTCGAAGAAAGGACTTACCATGGTACGCATCTTCCTGGCAATCGTTGGAGCCGCCTATCTCATTCTCGCCGGATGGTGTGCCCTGATGCCGGACAAAACTTCCAGGGCCGTTGGATTCACACTCCAGACTGGCTCCGGGCAATCAGAATTCCTGACTGTCTACGGCGGCTTGCAGTTTGCACTCGGCATGGCCTTTCTGTGGCCCATGTTTCGACCTTCAGAGGTTGCGTTGCCGCTGCTCCTGTGTCTGCTGATCCATGGCTGTCTGGTTGCCTTTCGCACGCTCAGTTTTGTCCTGTACAATGGCATTCCCGCGACAACGTATTACCTTGCTGCGACTGAATGGATCATCTTCCTCGGAGCGGCCGTGTCGTATTGGAGGATAAGATGAAAGCGATGTTCCTTTACTTCTCAAAGAGAAAAGAAGCCCTGATGTCTCACGCCATTGATCTGACGGAGAAAGAGATTTTGGAAGGTTTGACGGAGGTGCGAAACTCTCCGCAGGACAACGGCGTGCTCGAGGCTATTGTCATTCGTCCCCGTTCGGAAGAAAGACTGACTTTGCAACAATGTCGTCTGAGTCCAGAAAGTGGAACAGAAGGCGACGACTGGGCACGTGGATGCTGGTTGAGTCTCCCGGATGGACGGCCTCACCCGGACGTGCAAATTTGCATCATGAACTCCCGGATGATCAAGCTGGTGGCCGGCGAAAAACACCGATGGGAATTAGCTGGAGACAATCTCTTTGTTGATCTGGATCTCAGTCGAAAAAATCTTCAGGCAGGCCAATTGCTGAGCATCGGCGAATGCCTCATTCAGATCACCGAACAGTCCCACAACGGCTGTTCCAGGTTCAGCCAACGCTTCGGCGCCGCAGCTCTCAAAGTTGTCAATTCTCCGACCGGGAAAGATCTTCGGCTCCGTGGGGTCTATGCCAAAGTCATCAACGCCGGCGACGTACGTGTGGGAGATCTGATAACAAAGATCTGATCGTTGAACCGCCGAGTAACCAAGTCTGCGTCAGTTTCTCGTGTGGGGACTTGAAGAAGTAAAATCGGTGGCGCGGTGGCATGGGATCGAATTCAACCTTGGCCGCATGCTGCACCTGCAGGCATCTTTTTCCACTCGATGCTCAAGTGAATCACACACGGAGAGCAGAAGGCCCAGCCGCTCGCCGGGACTGGCTTCTTGATTGAGTCGCAAGCTTGCAACTTCAAAGGGCGCTAGTCGTGGTTGTTTCTCCATTGTTTTTTGACACTCACCCGCAGCTAACGCTTTGCGGCGCATTAAATCAACGAACCGCTTGCGACAGGGTCGAAAAAAGAGGTATGCTTATGTGCCCTCCTGAAGACTTCTGGTCTGGATGCCTCGCAATTCAGTGATGCCGATGAGAACTCGGCCGACCTGAATGGTCAATTCGCCAGCCTGGTCTGCTGATCCTGCCCCGAACTTTCCCGCCATGCCTCCATCCCGGAGCTGTCTATGTCTTTTACCCGTCCGAATACTCATCGAGCCTCCGTGCTTTGCCGTCGGCAGTTGTTGCAGGCCGGATATTCGGCTGCACTGGGACTTGGGCTCTCGGGTGTCGTGGCAGGAAGAAAGGCCAGCGCGGCGAACATATCGACGCCTCTGTTTGGCCGGGCGAAAAGTGTCATTTTCATCTTTCTGACGGGCGCTCCTTCGCATCAGGATATCTGGGATCTGAAGCCCGACGCGCCGGCCGAAGTGCGCGGCGAATTTCGGCCCATCGATACAAATGTGCCGGGTGTTCAAATTGGGCCGCATGTTCCTCGCCTGGCTGCGGTCGCTGATAAGTTTGCCATCGTGCGATCGATGACTCACAGTCTGCCCAGTCATGAACACGCAACACATTTTGTGCTCACCGGCGTCAATCAGGTCCCCCCCGGATCAACTCACATGGCAAGTCGCAGTGACTGGCCGTGCTATTCGGCGACAATGCAGGCCCTTCGTCCGCGTGAGGATGGCGTGCCATCCGGCGTGATGTTGCCAACCTACATTCATAACGGCTACGGATTTTCCGGACAGACCGGCGGCTTCATGGGAAGTCAGTTTGATCCATGGCATGTGACCAAAGACCCGGCAGCTGCGGATTTCAACATTGAAGAGCTCACATTGCTGCAGGGGCTGGATGATCGGCGAGTCCAGAGTCGACGGGGCTTGCTGTCGGCACTGGATGATCAGCATCGACATCTGCAGGTGCCATCTGCCTCTCAGTCATTGAGTCGCTCAGTGGAGAAGGCTCATCAGCTGCTCGGTGCGGCCGGTCAGTTTCGTGATGTGTTTGACATGGAGCGTGAACCGGCAGAAGTACGCGATCGATATGGGCGTCATTCTTTTGGGCAGTCGCTTCTGCTGGCACGGCGTTTGGTGGAAGCCGGAATGCCGATCGTTCAGGCGAACATGGGGACCATGAACAACTGGGACACGCATGGGGATAATTTCGGCCAGCTGAAGAATCGATTGCTGCCGCCGTTTGATCAGGGCCTGGCGGCACTTCTCTCTGATCTGGACGAACGCGGACTGCTCGGCCAGACACTGGTTGTCGCAGTCGGGGAATTCGGCCGCACGCCTCAGATCAATCCAGGGGCCGGGCGCGATCACTGGTCAGGAGTGTTCTCGGCCGTGTTTGCAGGAGCTGGCGTCCAGGGCGGACAGGTCATTGGAGCCAGCGATGATCAGGCAGCCTACCCGGCGACTCGCGGCTGGTATCCGGCCGACCTTGGTGCCACGATCTTCACGGCACTCGGGATCGATCCGGAAAGCACAATGGTCGATCGACAGGATCGTCCACATCGTGTGAACACCGGGGAAGTGATCGCTCCATTATTTTCCGGAGGGAACTGCTGATGAATCTGGCATCGCGCATCTTCCGCCGTGTTCAGACGATCGTGCTCGTCGCGGGCATGCTCGGTCTGGTGGCTGAAGGTGCATTCGCGGCGCCGCCAAGTCCCCTGCTGACCAGTGTGTTTCCTGCTGGCTGTCAGGCTGGAACCACCGTCGATCTGACACTCATCGGCACTGCCCTGGACGGCCTTCGCTCGGTTGAATGCAATGCACCTGGTGTTCACAGTGAAGTGATTGACGGTGGGCGAGTGCGGCTGAGCGTGCCCGCGGACACGATGCCAGGATGTTACGATCTCTGGGCCGTGGGCTCGAACGGAGTCAGCTCACCTCGCTCATTTATTATCAGCGGCCGGCCAGAGCTCTCTGAGGCAGAACCGAACAACTCACGCATGGAAGCTCAGAGTGTTCCGCTGGACAGCATCTTCAACGGACGGATTGATTCCGCAAGTGATCTGGATGCCTATCGCTTTCAGGCACAGGCCGGTCAGCGAGTGATCCTGGAATGTGTGGCTCAACGGATGGATTCGTCCCTGCGAGCTGTGTTGACGATTTTAAATAACGACGGACGTGAGCTGGCAGTGGGTCGAGGCTATTTTGGTGTGGATCCACTGATCAGTTTTGAGGTTCCGGAAGATGGTTCGTATGTGGTGCAGGTAGCGCCACTGACACCGACATCCGCGGCCAATCAGGCTTATCGGCTGGAGATTGATACGCAACCGCGTGTTGTGTTCGCCCGGCCCGACGTCCTCCTGAAGGGGACCACGACGCAGGTAGAATTGTTTGGGTGGAATCTGAATCCACAGCAGAGCAGCGCATCCACGGGGCCATCCAGCGGCTTTGCTGGATTTGATCGAATGGTTGTGGATGTGACGGCGCCGATCGACGGTGAAGAAAATCGCGGATCAATGCAGATTGCTGCTCACTCGTCCCTTCCTCGACCGATGCAGAGACATGCGGCGGAGGCCGTGATTGATTCGTTTGCTTTTTATCTGCCACGAAGTCAGGCTGCCATTTTCCTGGGTCTTACGGATCTCCCTGTTCGGACCGATGTCGACGACAATCATGCACCGTCGACCGCGGAGCCGCTGGATCATCCGTGTCTTGTGGCCGGGCAACTCACTGGCCGCACTGAGCAGGACTGGTATGCCATTCAGGCTCGTCGCGGTGAAGTCTTTTATCTGGAGGCTGTCGGGCAGCGGATCCAGTCGCCGGTCGACCTTGAGATCAGCGTGTTCGACGCCACCGGCCAGAAGGAACTTGTCCAGTTTGGCGATCAGTCAAGCAGCGTGGGCGGTCGGATGCTGGACACAAGTCATTCTGATCCGGTCGGTCGCTGGGTGGCCCCGGAAGACGGCCGGTTTCTGTTGAACGTGCGAAATATTGGCGGCGGTGTTTCTCGCGACGAACGACGCATTTATCGTTTGAGTGTGCGGCGAGAAGACGCGGATCTGCATCTGCTGGCGATGCCTGCGAATGATTCTGCCGGGCGACTGAATCTTCGTCGAGGTGGTCGGGAAGTTGTGAATGTTTTTGCTCTGCGACATCGCGGCCTGAATGAATCGATCCGCATTTCCGCACGCAACCTTCCAGCGGGCGTTGAGTGCCCGGATGTGTGGCTGGGCCCGGACGTGACTAACGCCGTGATCGTGGTCTCAGCAGATCAGGGCGCCGCGGAGTCGCTGAGTGAATTGCAGCTTGTCGGCAGTGTGGAAGGTATCGATCGTTTGCAGAATATCCCGGTCCAGTTCGGCACCAGCGTGCCTTCAGGAACACCGCTCACTCGCAGTCGTCTGATTTCCCGCCTGCCGCTGGCCGTGACCGGGGAGGCTGCCATCCGCATCATCGCAGACGGACATGAAACGCTGCAGCACCCGTTGTATGGAACCATGCAAGTGCAGCACTCGCCCGGCGGTGTTCTGGATGTGGCAGTTCAGATTGATCGACGTGATGCAGGACATGGTGCTCCCGTGCGACTTACCGGCGTCGGCTTGCCACAGGCAATCGTGAACGAGACCAGTGTCATCCCGGCAGCCCAGGCCAAAGGTTATCTGAGCTTTCGACTCCCTGCGACTCTTCCGCCGGGTCAATATTCCGTGGCCGTTCAGGCGGAGACTACGATTGCAGCTCCCGATCAAAAGACTGAATCTGTAATGGTCGTCAGCAATCCAGTCACGTTTGAGATTCAGCCGGCGGCGTTTGCTGTTGAGGTGGACCCATTTGCGCAGAAACGAGTTCGCCGGGGTGAAACGATTCAAGTGAGTTATACGTCTCGTCGGCAGAACGGTTTCATCGGCAAGATGCATACGGAGCTGGCCATCGCGGGGATCATCACAGACATTCCCGGCATTCTCGGTCGTGGCGAGACATTTACGGGGCAGACCGAACAGGGTTCTTTGCAGATTCTGGTCAATGAAGATGCGGTGCCTGGTCCGCAACCGTTTTTGCGGTTGTTCACCGTTGGCGTTGTGGAAGATCAGCCAGTGTTTTTCGGCAGTGCACTTTTGCCGCTGGAGGTGATGGAATGATGACCCGATCAGACATTCCAGTGAGGTCCGTGAGGTCTCGAATTTCGGTCGTGTTGGGAATACTTTTCCTTTCAGCGTCGTCCGCAATCGCAGAAGAACTGCCTCCAGTGCGGTTCGGCACGGAGGTCGTTCCTGTTCTGACGCGGCTTGGCTGCAACAGCGGCGGCTGTCATGGGAAGGCGACAGGGCAGAATGGATTTCGACTTTCACTGCTCGGCTTTGAACCCGAGTTTGATTACGAAGCGATTGTCCGCGAAAGCCGCGGGCGACGCCTGTTTCCGGCGGCGGCTGAGCAGAGTCTGCTGCTGCTGAAAGGCACCGCACAGATGCCTCACGGTGGCGGAAAGCGACTGGACGCCGGGAGTGAGGATTATCAAATTCTGCTGCAATGGATTCGCGAGGGAGCGAGTCCTCCGCGGTCTGACGATCCACAGCTGGAACGAATCGAACTCACGCCTGCGGAACAGATTCTGAGCCCCGATACAAAACTTCAGCTCACAGTACGAGCATGGTTTTCGGATGGAACGTCGCGGGATGTGACTCGGCAGTCGGTGTACCAGACCAATGAGCCTGACATTGCGACCGTGGACCTGAACGGATGTGTGACCACCGGATCGAAGCCCGGACTTGTGGCTGTGATGGCCCGGTTTGGTGAGAAGATCGAAACCTTTCAGGCGGCGCTGCCATTTGTTCGCGACACTGAGCACGCTCTGGTAGTTGCGGAAAAACTGAATGCTCTGGAACAGACTCTCGGCGATGCTGCGATTGATCGGCTGCTGCTTCAGCAATGGAGACGCCTGGGAATTGTGCCATCCGGACTGGCTGACGACACCGCCTTTCTGCGTCGAGTCTCGATCGACATCTGCGGAACTCTTCCGACCGTCGATGAAATCAATGCATACGTTTCTGACAACCGACCCGACAAGCGGCAGAGGCTGATCGATCGGCTTCTGGATCGCTCTGAATATGCCAGCTATTTCAGTCTGAAGTGGGGCGATATCCTGCAGAATCGAGGAGCCGGTTATTCGACCAGCCAGCAACGCGCTGGCACGACGTTGTTCTCTGCCTGGATCCGCGATTCACTCGCGAACAATAAGCCGTACGACCAGTCCGTCTCAGAAATCCTGACGGCCAGCGGCAGTCAGAGTGAAAATCCTCCGACGCTGTGGTACCGCACGGTTCGGAAGTCGCCTGAA
>QWOO01000296.1 GCA_003669615.1 Planctomycetota bacterium | reverse complement strand
TGTTTGCCTTCGCCATCACGCTGTTTGCCTTCGCCATCACGTTGTTTGCCACTGCCTCGGCTCAGGCCCAGGTGGGAATGCCCGGGATCGAGTATTCGAATACCATTGCCGGCGGCGATGGTGTCCAGCTCTATCCTTACGATCAGCAGGATCCGTGGTTGCACGGCTACTATCAGCGGTATCCGGCTTACGGCGGATTCGCCAGCTTCAGGCCTTACAATTACCGCCATGTGTTCTCGCAGACTCAGATCGCATCAGGTTGGGGTTCTGCGCACGGCATGCCCTATTCTCAGCAGTTCTGGAACAAATATCGGGGCAGCTATCTCGATAAGAATCTGCACGCTGATAACAGAGTGCAGTCGCCAGCCGAACTGACAGAAACTCAGCCGCAGATCCTGATTCCTCGTTCAGGAACTCCAGTGCACCGGACAAGCGTCATGCGTCCAATTTCGTATGAGTATGTTCCACAGCAACTGAGTGCTCCATCTGCTCCCGCGCTGGCTCAGCAAGTCGCTGCCGACGGACGCGCTGTCCATGTGTTCCCACAGCGTTAATTCAGCGTGAATTGAAATCGAGAGACTCGTCGGCAAACGTTCCCTCGAAGTATTCCCAAAAAGTTGTATTCACAGCAACGCTCCGCATTGATGTTCATCAGTGCGGAGCGTTTTTCCGTTTGTGTTCGCGGAAGTTCCGTGGTATGACCTGCTGAGACCTGGAATGAATCAGCTGACGACTTTCGGTCGGCGTGTTGTCGAACGTCGTTGCTTTCAAAGGACTATTCGAGTGTCACGCGAGAAGCTTCAGAGAAATACGATCATTGGCTTTGTTGCCAGCGTACTTCTGGCCATTATGAAACTTGCTGCCGGAGTCATGGGCCGGTCGAGTGCGCTGATCGCCGACGCGGTAGAATCCTTTGCTGATACGCTGGGTTCTATGTTTGTCTGGCAGGCTTTGCGAGTGGCTGCGAAACCGGCTGATCGTGACCATCCGTATGGCTATGGCAAGGCCGAGGCGCTGGCTTCACTGGCTGTGGGAGGGATGCTGATCGTTGCCGCCGTTTACATCGTGATCAAATCATTCCACGAAATTGTGATTCCTCATGAGCCCCCGGCACCGTGGACTTTGGGAGTACTGATTTTTATCGTGTGTGTGAAAGAAGTCCTGTTTCGCGTGGTGATGCGAGGAGCTGACGAACTGGAATCCAGTGCTGCGAAGGCTGATGCGTGGCATCATCGATCTGACGCGATCACGTCGGCCGCTGCCTTTTTGGGCGTGACCATCGCTGTGTGGGGGCCGCAGATTTTTGGAATCAAAGCTCTTGTGATGGCGGATGAAGCGGCCGCGATTCTGGCCAGCGGAATTATTCTGATGACTGCCGTTCAACTCATTCGTCCCTCGCTGCTGGAACTCATGGATGCAACATCCCACGATCTGGCGGCGAAGGTTGTGTCTATTGCAGAGCGGGTTGAAGGAGTTCGTCTGATAGAGAAGGTGCTTGTGCGAAAAAGTGGGGCCGGTTTTCATCTGGACATGCATCTGCAAGTCGACCCGGATTTGAGCATCCGGGTGGCGCACGCACTTGCGGGAAAAGTAAAAGCGACGCTGAAATCGGCGATGCCGGGACTGGTTACGGTCCTGATTCACGTGGAGCCGTTTGAGCCCGTGCTGGAAGAAGAACGATAACCGGCGCAACAGGTAATGTCCTGCTTGGATCGTGGCTCTCCGTGATCCTGTTCAGCTGTGAAATTGACGCTCTCCATTTCATTCGCGATCGCTTCGTACGCCACGATGGAATTCTGCACATTCCACAGGTCATCAGGCTTCAGATAAAGCCCTCGCGTTTTTGCTGGAACGAAACCTGGTGAGTCGTCATCGGACTCTGCGGTTTGCAAGTCCGGCGTGGCCTGAGAATGGATCAGCAGATACTGCTGAGTACGCAGGCCGGTCCATGTGTCGGCGGTCAGCTTCAGCAGACGGTCTGTTGGGAACTCGAAAGACTGCGACAGGTGACTGAGGCAAGTCGGCTTGCAGTTGAGATCCGCCAAACCGACAGAAGCCTGCCCAGCGGAGGCCAGAGGTTTCTGTTGGTCGTGATCCCGTCCTGTCAGATAGTGGGAAATTGTGGGCAGCATGTCAAAACTGCCGGCCAGCCGCTGCAGACGACAGGCGTGTCGAGAGCCATCATCGATCCACAGCGGAACATGGACCAGGCTTTCGTCGCCCATTGTGGTAAACGGTGTTTGAATCTGCTGGTGAAGGCCACGCAGCGCAGAAACAATCAGGACAGAACGAGTCCCAGTGCTGGATTCATGTTGGTCCAGTCTGTCTAAAAGCCACGCGACCACGGAATTCGACCAGCCAATGCGCTGGTCGGAAGCTTCCGTCTGCATTTCGAATTCAATCCAGACCAGATTGGAGTCGAATTCGAGTTCACTCATGCCGGCGTCAAGTGTTACCGGGGAGAATTTATTTCCGGCCGCGGTCAGAAGTTTTTCACTGCACGTAGCCGTCGCGGAGTGTTCGAATAAGAACGTTTTTTCTAACGGCAGATGAGATGCAGACCCTTCTTCTGTGCAGATGAGTCGTCGGCATTTGATGGAACAGTCCAATTCCATTAACTGTTGTTCAAACTGCTGGACCAGCGAGAATCCGCCGAGCGTATCGGCCACAGATGCGGCTGCTCGAATATCCTGAATCAGATACTGTTCGAAAAACATTGATGTCTGATCAAGGGTATCAAATGGGGTGAATTCCACAGGCGATAGTGCCGGAATCTGGTCAATGCCTTCCAGGATTTTTGGGGTTCCACGCAATAGCCCCACAGGATCCAGAGGCAACTTATCAAACAGCACTACCCAGACGTTTCTTCGCGATATGACAGCAGAATCAGGCACTGGCATTTTCTTTCAGCATCGGCACGGAGTTCATGCCCATCTATCTTCAACTTCAATGAGGCAGATCAGATGCCCGCAGTTTGGTGACAGACTCTGATCAGTTTGAGCGGCTGCGAGATGCAGCCAGTCAGCAAATTCTAACAGGTACAATGCGGTATGTCGCCGCGTGTCACCAGATGTTTGCGAGCCCTCAGTTTGTCTGTTTTCGGTCCCGACGAAAATGGATGCCACTATTTCCAACCGCATTGTTTGGCGTTTAATTGGGTGGCTCTTGATCCGCAGTTGCAGACGGTTCGATATCGTCAGGGTCAATCCATCCGGCCTTAACGGGTTCTCCGGCCGTGAAGCGTTCATAAAAACCGACGTGGCCTTTGGATGCGTGAGGGTACTGGTCAAACACAATTCCCTTGTCTGACATACGTGGATCCTGCTGTTCGGTAAGACGTGCCGTCAGGAAGTTTTCAAGAGCCCTGCGTTGAGATTCAGATGTCGACTGTGCGGCGAGATTGTTCACGCAGTCAGGATCACTTTCCAGATCGTACAACTCTTCCTTCGGACGAAGACCAAAGCAGAGTTGCCAAAAAGGATCTGCGGCATCTCTACGATGATTTCGGAGGATAGCGGTTTTTGTAATTCCCGCATCACAGTCCATATATCCGGTTTCCGGATTCCCGGCCGGCCACCGTGAGGGCTCAAAGTTTCGGATGTACAGCCAGTGATCCTTGATGATTCCTCTGGTGGGATAGCCCCAGTCGTGAGGCCGTCCGACATCAGTGCGTTCTTTTCCGAGGAGCACATAGTTCCGAGCATCATCGATCATTCCCTCATCCGCTGACTGCATCAGGTTCACGAGGCTGCGGCCTGTGATTTCCGCCATGCCGCTCTGTTCCGGAGAGATCCCGGCAATTTCCAGAAGTGTGGGAGCGATGTCAGTGAAGCTGACAAAGTCCTGAATTTTTCGCCCGGTCTTCGGAATCCCGTTCTTCCACATGATGGCCAGAGGCACATGGTTGGCAATTTCGTAGACGTTCCCTTTGCTGCGTGGAAAAGGCGGCCCGTGGTCGCTGGTCACAATCACCAGAGTGTTGTCCAGCAGACTGCGTTCTTCAAGCTCCTCCAGCATCAGCCCCAGCTGCCGATCAAAGTGTTCGACTTCAAATGCGTAGTCGAGAAGGTCGGTACGAATCTCTTCCGTGTCGGGCCAGAACGACGGGACATGATCAACATCACTCAGTTTCCTGCCGGTAGCTTTGATACCACTTCCAAATTCGTAATCCCGATGAGGCTCCAGTGCTCCATACCAAAAGCACCATGGCTGGTCAGCAGAAGTCTGCTCCAGGAAGTCTTTAAAGTTACCAGCGTAATCATTCCGGCTAATGGCGGTTGTTGGCGGTGTTTTCACCTGGCGTTTATTGAACGCTGTTCCGGTCATCTGCCTGGGCTTACCGTTCGCATCTCGCGCTTCGCCTGGTCCCCAGCCTTTTTGTGTGTGACCCACGTTCCAGCCGTTGTCGACGAGTGCTTCCGCCCATCCTTTGAACTCCGTCGGGAAGTAAGGAATGTGATTGGCCGCCTCTTTCAGCTGCCAGGAATTTCGTCCGGTTAACAGGCATGCGCGAGACGGAGCGCATTTGGCATTGGGCGTGTAAGCACGGCTGAACAACATCCCGTCCCGCGCGACTCGGTCAAACGCCGGCGTGTTGATCCATGGAGTTCCATAGCATCCAGCATGCAGACCCCAGTCGTCTGCTATGCAGAACAAAATGTTCGGACGGTCGGCCGCTGAGACCTCTGTGAGCAGGCTGCTCACCAAAGCGGCCAGTGCCGTCGTCAGCGTTACGAGTAGAGAGAGACTGGTCCGTTTCACGGTCATGGCAAGGCTTTCGACACCGTTCTGAATGACAAGGCACTCGTCGCATTGCGACGAGTTCAAAGTCGCAGTTCCGAGCACTGTCGCGGGGAGTTTGAGAAGAAGATAGTGTTTTTGCTGATCAAAATAAACGAGGGGAGGCAGCTTGATCGCAAAGACTGGAGGAACGGAAACGTGAGGAATCGCTGCCCGTTAAGCGGGATAATGGTTCCTGAGCTCCACTGCTTCCGCATCTGCGATAGTGATCGAAAACTGCTAACGCGATTCGGGCCAGACCGATGGGGCGACGACCATCAGGCGATACCACCTGCAAAGTCTGCGGAATGCTAACGACCGGTGAAACTGTGTTCGGTCGACGCATAAGTCTATGGGCATTTACCCGAGAGTGATGCTGCAGAAACTCAACGAGGCCAATTGATGAGCCAGGATGAATGGAGAAAATGCCTCATTTGCCCTAGTGTTCGATCCGGAGTCCCCTGTGCCACTTTCTCTTGAAGCCATTGTTTCTTCTGAACGTCTTCCCAGTCTTCCAGAGGTTGCTGCGCGGGTTGTCGAAATTGCTCGTGATCCGGATCCAAATTTTATTCGTCTGATTGAAGCTATTCGTACTGACCCGGCCATTGCGGGACGCATCCTGAAGACCGCCAACTCGGCATTGCTCGGAATGCGGACACGCGCGGGTTCTGTAGAACAGGCCGTACCACGTCTGGGAACGACGCTGGTGCGTACCCTGGTCTTAAGCTTCTGTCTGGCGGAATTTCAAAACAGAAACTCCGTGAGCCTGCGGGTGTGGTATCAGCACATCTGGCGCGCGTCATTGACGCAGGCCGCCGTTGCAGAGACTCTGGCCGAGCGACAGGGAGGAAAAGTTGATCCGGCAAACTGGTTTTTGGCCGGACTGGTGCAGGACGTTGGTCGCCTGGCACTGTTGCATACCTGTCGTGATGAGTACGTCGAACATGTTCTGGAGAAAGAAGACGATCGATCCTTGATTCAGCGTGAACAGGAATGGCTGGGGTTCACGCACGTTGATGTTGGTCAGGCCATCTGTCGTCGCTGGAATCTGGATACAGATCTCGTTGATGCCATCGGTGTGCACCATGCTCCCGCTCATCGAGTTGTGCCGTTAAAATTCGTCTCCAGCACGTCTTTGCCAGCGGCCATGATTACCGCGGCTCACGTTGCTGAGTATCTGGAAGAAGTGAGCCACGACCTCAGTTGCAGTCGAGAGCATATTGAGCGACTTCTGATGCAGGTGTTTGCCTTTCGATCGAATGAAGTTTTTCGAGTTCTTGCGGATGTGGACTCGCGAGTTGGAGAACTGAGTGCCACTTTTGGAATTGATGTGGGACGCGCTCCGTGCCTTGAAACTATTTTGTCGGAGGCTCAGGAACTACTGGCGCGGATTGCCATTGCCAGCCAACTGCGGCTCGTCAACGCACACACCAATCTGGGTCGAGCTGAGCGTGTTCGAATGCAGACGGAGGCAGAAGCCGAACAGCTGCGAGCGAATCAGTGTCGCGATCATCTTACCGGAGTCTTCAATCGCTCCTGGCTGGATCCTGCTTTAGCAACCGTCTTTCAGCAGGCTGCCCCGCATCGGGAACCTGTTGGTCTGCTGTTTGTGGATCTTGACCATTTCAAAGCGCTGAATGATTCGGCCGGGCATCAGGTGGGTGATGCGCTGTTGCAGAAAGTGGCCGTGATTCTGCGACAGAGTGTTCGACTGACGGACTCAGTGGCGCGATTTGGTGGTGATGAATTTGTTGTGATTCTGAAAGATGTGAATCTGGACATGCTGACGATGGTTTCGGACCAGATCCGAAGTCATCTGCGAGCTTCGTTGTCATCGGCAGAGTCTGCACAATCAATTACGTGCAGTATCGGCGCCGTTTGTGTTCCACCGAGCGGGGATGGCTCTGTGCCGCCCGCCGCTCTTATGGAAGCCGCTGACAAGGCCATGTACGAGGCAAAGCGTCGAGGCGGCGACCAGACAGTTCTGGCGACATTCGAAGCAGGCAAGTGGGTTCACACCTCACCGATGATTCCAGTGGCGTGTTAGAGGCCAGGTTGTCGCAGCAGACAGGTCTGCTCAGAGGTTCTCTGGCAGACCGCCAAATTGCCGCACGGCTTCATAGGCCACCGTATTCACTGTGCTGGCCAGATTCAGGCTGCGCACGAGGCTGCTCATGGGCAGCTTCAGATTGTGAGCGGGATGAGCCTGAAGGATCGAAGCCGGCAGACCACTGGATTCACTTCCAAACAGAAGAATATCGCCCGGCTTAAAAGCCGCATCCCACACAAGACGTGTGGCCGTCTTTGTCAGATGCCAGACCTGAGCATCGGGGATCTTTCGGCGCACGTCGTCCCAGCTGTCGGCGACTTCCCAGTCGAGGTGCTGCCAATAATCCATCCCGGCACGTTTTAAAGAACGGTCGTCGACAAGAAAGCCCAGCGGACGAATCAGCCACAACTTTGCGCCAATAGCCACGCATGTGCGTCCGATATTGCCTGTGTTCTGAGGAATCTCGGGCTGATACAGCACGATATGAAGTAATGGCTTACGAGTTTCGTGCGGGATGGGTTCGTTACTGTTCATAAGCATCAAGCCGGAAAGAAGGGTCACTTTTGCCTTTCAGCCGGTCCACACCCACCATGCGAATCATTAACAATTTTTCGGAGCCCGAGCTGCCCGCTTCAGGCTGGAAAAAAATTCTGCCAAGGTTCCATTCTGAGGATTCGTTTCTGCCGATGACAGCAATCTCACCGGCCAGAAGTTTGACCGTAAACTGATGTTCATACAGCGAGATCACATTTTGGCGCACTGGCAATTGTTCTGATGCCCCAGTGATACTTAGTCGTGTGGTGGCTGCGCCTGTGTGAATTTGAGGGAGCACATTCAGCAGCACCCAGTCATCATTGAGTTCTTTTACGGATAACTCCACAACACATCTCAGGCCGGTATGGTCTCGTGTTGTTGCGAGCTCGGGCAGTTGTTTGAGTGGCAGCGTACGACCATCCAGCTGACTTTGAACTTCTACCAGGCTGTGTCCGCCCTGCATCAGACTGAACGAAGGCCCGACCGAAGTGGTATTCACTGAGTCCGAAAGTGGCTGGGCATTGTCTGGGCGATGGGCTATGACAGATTCACGGGCGAGGCTCTGAAGAGCCCATGGCGTCGAACTGCCGGCAACTCCCACACGAAAGCCCCGATCATTCAGATGTTGCCGCACATCGGGCGACATGAGTCCGCTTTCGTCCAGTTCCTCCCAAACGTATTGGCGAACACGCGCGTCATTCACGGGGCGACTAACGATACTGGCCTCGAGTCGCGCCATCTTCAAGGTGGGTGTTGTGTCGACTTCCTCAGCAACTGTTTTCCGAGACCATGGAAATCCGGGGCTGACTTGTGCTGATTTGTTTTCGTTTGTCGCAAACAGCGCGCAGCCCGGCAGTAACAACAGCAGCGTTGCCACAATCCAGACTTTGCGGAAAGACATAGAACAACTTCCAGGGGGACAAAGCAGACTCATTCATCGTCGCGAATCGGGAGAATTTTCGGTAGCCTCCTG
This sequence comes from Planctomycetota bacterium, assembly GCA_003669615.1. Lineage (GTDB taxonomy): Bacteria > Planctomycetota > Planctomycetia > Planctomycetales > Planctomycetaceae > SXXK01. The sequence continues at coordinate 2,978 of QWOO01000296.1, read as the reverse complement.
CTTCTACGAGGAAACTAGGAGATTCGAGCTGGCCGAGTCAATGGCAGGGACGGAAGAATGCGATTAAGCGGGGTGTCTGCGAAGAATGGGTTGATCTGGCTTAAGATGGTTTCGAGCTTGTTCGGCAAAGCCTGCCATTTTGCAGTCAAAAGCTTCGCATCACGGTATTGAGAACCGAGTTGAGAACCGAGGGGATTGGGATAGAGCACATGGCAGGGCTGCAGTTTTCAAGAATTCGAATTGGCGAAGGCCACGACACTCACCGCACCATCTCCGGTCGTCCGTTGATGATTGGGGGAGTACAGATCACGGATGCCGACTTTGGGCTGGATGGTCACAGCGATGCTGACGTGTTGCTGCACGCCATCATTGATGCGCTTCTGGGCGCCACAGGTCAGGGCGACATTGGGGAATGGTTTCCAAATACCAGCGAGCAGTGGAAAGATGCGGATTCGGCGAAAATGCTGCTGGCCGTCATTCACAGTGTTCGTGATCGAGATTGGCGAATTGTGAACCTCGATTGTACGATCCACGCCGAGCGGCCTCGAATGGAAGCCTGGAAGCCGGTAATTCGCAGTCGTCTTGCCGGGCTGCTGGATGTTCCGCTCGACAGCGTCAACGTTAAAGCGAAATCCGGCGAGAAGGTAGGGCCGGTGGGACGCGGTGAATCTATTTCGGCGGATGTCGTAGTACTGATCTCCGGTCTTTGATTCTGCAGTCGGGGCGGAAAAGATGTTTCGCCGATCATATCAGGACTGCGGCAGTGCGGTTGATGAACTGAATCTGCCTGCATCGTTGCACGGAAGCGAACATGACATTCATTATTCGGACTCAGAACCTGTTGCCATCACAAACGAGATACCTCGGGATCGACCCCGGGCTGAATCGCACGGGCTATGCGTTGATTGAGCGAACGGCCCGTGGGCCTGTGCTTCGTGAGGGCGGAGTGATTCAGTCCACTCGCTCGTTGACACTGCATCAGCGAGTGCATGAAATCGGCGTGGGATTGCGGGAAGTTCTGACGGAGCTTAAGCCTGAAATTGTGGCTATTGAAAAGATCTTCTCGAACGCTCAAAATGTGAAATCGGCGATCCTGCTGGCTCACGCACGAGGCGCTATTCTGATGATGATTGCCGATGCCGGAATTCCGGTCGTGCATTACACTCCGGCAGAGATTAAACGGCTGCTGACAGGCAGTGGGAAGGCTCCGAAGGATCAGATTCAGCATGCAATCAGAGCTGAGCTGAAACTGGCCGAACTTCCTGAACCCAATGACGTGGCTGATGCTTCCGCAGTGGCCTTGTGTCTTTATCATTCGGTGCGATTTGCGGCTTAGCAAAGCCGAAAGCAACTGATTGTGTGCAACCTCGAGGTGTGTTTTGATTACGCGTGTGACAGGTAAACTGGTTGGACTGAATGAATTCTGCGCCACGATTCGCGTTGGTGGATTCGACTATGAAGTGCTTCTTCCCGACATTGTCCGGCGGCAGTTGCAGCCAAAGGTTGATGAAGACGTAAGCCTTCGCACCATCGAATATCTGGAAGGAAATCCTCAGCAGGGCCGACTGACTCCACGAATCATCGGCTTCATGAATGAAGCGGAACTGGAGTTTTTCGACCTCGTGTGTTCCGTGGACGGGTTGGGCGTCAAGAAGGCCCTGCGAGCCATGATTCGCCCCGTGCGTGAAATTGCGGAAGCGATTGAAGAAAAGGACATCAAGACGCTCAGCACGCTGCCCGGAATTGGCCCAGCCATGGCAGAACGCATTGTGGCCAAACTCCGCCGCAAGATGACGAAGTTCGCGTTGATGATTGCGGCACGCATACCTGATTCGACCGATGTCGCGTCCGACTTAATGTCAGAGACATACGAAGCTCTGCTTAGCGTGGGCCACAATCCTCAGGACGCCCGCGAACGTATCGAAACAGTGATGAACGCCGGCAAGAAATTCAAATCTGTCGAAGACGTTCTCGCCGAAATCTACCAGCGGCAGCGCAAGTAAGAACCGACGCTGGAAGATAATTCTGCAGTGCCTTGCCGAACGGCTGCGAAGAGTCCCACTAAGACTTAGTTAACTGGCGTGGCCTCCGGGACCAATTCCTCCGGCGGTCTTTCCGCTGAGGGCTGAGTTGCAGGTGCCTCGACTTCCGCACTGACGTCTGTGCCGGTCGCAGTTTTGTACAATTTGTCCAGCACTCCGGAGAAGCCGCCTTCTGGTGGAACGCCGGTTAGTCCTTCGATTTCTGATTGTACAAGTTCCACTGGAACACTCAGCAATGCTTTATGGTAAACGCGGGTTACAACCGGTCGTTCGGGGTACATGCCCATCATCTTTGAGTCCGCAAAACGAACATCAGCGGTAATAGCCGCCGACTGCATTTCGGATTCAGGATCTGATTCTTCCAGCAGGTGAAACTGGGTTCTTGCATCAGAAGTCGCGAAGACCGCTACCTTGGGTTTCTGCGGAGTCGATTGCGGCAGCACGTGAATGAAGAGGAGTTCATAATCCAGTTTGGGAGTAGTTTTTCCAGCGATCGGCGGTGAGTCCAATGTGTAGCGAAAGCCCAGAATCAGAGTTCGGCAGTCAGCAGGTGTGAAGGGCATTGAACTATCCCAGTACGCTCCCAGCGTGCGCAGTTCCTGAATGGATTTTGCAATCATCGGCTCGGCCACTGTTGCTTGTTTTGGTGCGTCCAGTCGTATGAACGAGGCTCGAAGTTGTGGGCTAAGGATGAGCCGAGCTTTCTCATCGTAGTAGTAGCTGGGCTGGATCGTGAGCTGATGGGCTTTGAGATAGTCCTCAATGATTCCGCGAGTCAGATTGGGCAGATTTGAGCTGGAGTCCTTCCCAAGTTGCAGCTGAATCGAAAATGCACATCTCCTCCCCAGCGGCCCAGCAACATCAGGCTTCACATCGAGGAGCGGCTGAATGACTTCAGACCCTACCTCCAACAATTCGCACGAACGTTCCACGGAC
>QWOO01000009.1 GCA_003669615.1 Planctomycetota bacterium | reverse complement strand
TTATGATCGTGCAGCATGAGCCCCGACATACAGCCCACCATCCAGTTGAAGACTTTGCTTGGATAGACCTTGTGCCACGGATCCAGACGTCGCTGCTTCCATCCGTTGACAACATCATAACCGTTCTGAATCTTCTGCAGCAGAGCAGGGAACTCGGCCGGATCATCCTGCAGATCTGCGTCCAGCATCAGAATCAAAGTTCCGCCGGCCACTTCCATTCCGGCCGTTAATGCGGCCGCCTTGCCAAAGTTCCTTCGAAAACGAATTCCGCGGACATTCGATTCACGATGCGAAAGCTCCTGAATCACCTTCCAGGAATTGTCCGTCGAGCCATCGTCGATGAGGATAATTTCATAGTCTGAAACTGCATTTCGCACGCCTGACTGCAGTTCCAGACACAACTGAATCAGACTGTCCTGCTCATTAAAAACGGGCACAACAATTGACAGTTGGCCAGGAAAGATTCCAGTGAACGGAACGAACTGATTTTGCATGTTGCCGGAACCTTCAGGCCAGTCAGATTGGCGAGGCCAATCCTACGGTTTCTCCACCACCGGCTTTCGGGGACGACTTGCCATCGCCGGTTCAGTGACATTTGTCGTCGCAACGACTCGGTCACGCAAGGCTTCCGCAGAAATCAAATGAACCAGTTCCTGGCCGAGCCGATCCATTTCCATCACGGTGGAATCAATTCTACCTGCAATAAACAGGTAAGCGGCCATGGCAGGAATCGCAATGATGAGTCCCACAGCGGTCGTCAGCAGGGCGAGTGCGATGCCGTTGGCCAAAGTCTGCGTCTGTCCCATCGCACCTGCCGTTGCAATATCGTTAAATGACTTGATCATTCCCACAACAGTCCCCAGCAGTCCAATCAGCGGACTCAAGGTTGAAACTCCGTTCAACACTCGCAGACCTTTTTTTAACTGAGTGACCTGTCGTTCTCCGCCGTCGAGCACTGCCTGCTCAACTTCTACACTGGGCCGACCCCACTTCCGAACACCGTGAATAAAGACCTCTGCCATCGGACTCTGATTCTGCTGACAGATTGCCAAAGCTTCCGCCTTGTCCATGCGGCCCGCTCGAAGGTGCATCAGAAACCGATCCACAAAGGCTTTGGGAATCACGCGACGACGACGAAGCACTACGAGTCGCTCAATAAACGACCACACCGCAATCACTGAAGCCACAACGAATGCGGCAGTGAATAGTCGCCCCATTGCATCGGCAATTCCCAGTGGATCGGTAGGAATGCCGCCTGGCCCGCTTTCACTCGCTGCAGTGTTGACCGCCGTATCACCGGAGATCGGAGCCCCAGGCTGCAAAGGCTCCTGGGCGATTCCTCGACAGGCCGCAAGGACGGCCGCCAACAGCACCGCCATCAAGATGATGCGAGGCTTCAAAGCAGGCAGATGGTGTGGTTTCATGTTCGAAATCGCCAGATCCTCGACAACAGCAGACAGAGTCAACTTAGATTTCAGCCGCCAGATTAATCATTCTCACCGAAGTCTCCCACAGTTGGGCCATTGGAAGATTTCCATTGATCTGAACTTATGAATGCAACATGGCGCAAACCCTCAACCCTCAATCGCCCGGCACCCCCAGCTTTACCAGTTCCTCAGTTGCCTGCTTGGCAAGTGGTGAGGCGGGGAATGTAGCGATCAGCTCTTTAAAGTCTCTTACGGCTGACTCCTTTTTCTCCAGGCGAACTTCGCAGGTGGCGGCCTGGAACAGGGCCTGAACTCTCAATTCATCGTAGCTGTAATTAAGGTAGACTTTGAAATATTCTTTCACGGCATCGTCCAGCTTCATCTCCAGCAACAGCGTCTCTGCCAACAAAAATTGACATCGAGCAGCCGTTTCAGTTCCCTGGCCTGCCGTATCCGCGGTGACCTGTTCGAAATACTTGCGAGCTTTTTCAAAATCCGGTGGAGCCTGCTGCTTCCAGCGTCGGCCCTGAACGTCCATCACCTGAAACATGAATGGCGACATCGCACTTCGCTGTTTCAATTCTGCTTCCAGCAAATCAATCTTCTCATACTCTTTGGCGGACAATGCGGATTCCGCCAGTACCACCCAAACACGGTCGGTCCAGTCCTGAGTCGGAATCTTGTCTGCGACAATTTCGTCACGCAACGCCGTCAGGATTCGCGTGGCCTCCGCGGAATTTTGAAGTTCAACCTGAGCGTTTCCGGCAAACAGACGGGTCTGTGCGGCCAGAGGACTGGCCGCGTAGTTGGCAAGGAATTCGTCGACCGCCTTCACGACGGCCTGCCAATTGCGAGTCGCCGCCTGAAGTTCAATGACGTGAAACAGTGCTCGTTCTTTTTCGGCAGCTCCATATTTCGTGGTCGCGTTAATCGCCTCCATTTCTGTCAGCGCCTCATCCAGCTTTCCAGCTTCCAGCATACTTTCCGCCAGGGAGAGCCGAGCCTGTCCGGCGAAAGGGCTGTCGGGAAACTTTTCCAACATCTGCTTATGAATCGCATCCGACCGCTCAAACCGTTTCGCAGACACGTTCATCCAGGCCCATTCGTCGAACAGACGGTCGAGATCTTTGGCGTTGGGAAACTGAGCGACCAATTTTTCGAAAGCCTTGTCGGCCTCGTCGATCCGCATAAGTTTCTGCAAAGAGCGAGCTGCCTGACGACCTGCATCAAACGCATACTGCAGCGGCGGAGTCAGTTCGGCACCAGCAGCGGCCGGAGGTTGATCGGCGATCAACTGCAAAAACAAATCGTTGTAGGCCGACGCAGTACGCTCAGGCTCACCCTGTTCCTCAATGGAACGAGCCTTCATGAACATTGTCTGAACAGCATCTTCCGAGGACGGATAGTCTTCTGCGACCCTGGCAAACGACTGTTCTGCCTCCACAAATTTGGCCGCCTTAAACTGACTCCAGGCAACACCGGTCACACCGGCTTCTTTGATGGCTGGATCTTTTTCATAACCAGCCGCCATTTTGAAAACGTTTTCAGCGTCCGCTGGAGAATTCTCTTCCAGAGCAGCTTCGGCCGACTGCAAAACGGCCGTCCACGTTTGCGAACTTTCGGGATACTTTTCTGTTAGATCGGCCAATAGCTGATTCATCTCGGCAAATCGTTTGAGGTGACCTAATGCCACGGCTCGCGCGGCCATGACGTCGGCCTGCTGAGCTGCATCTTTTGCCGTGGCGAGGAACTCGTCAGCGAACCGCATCACATCTTCATACTGCTTCAACCGCAAACTGCTCATAGAGGCAAGAGCCAAAGCGCCACGTACTTCACTCAACGCTTCCAGCTTGAACAGTTCGCTCATCTGGGTCACTCGACTAACGACTTCCTCGTGCTGATTGGCTTCGTAAAACGCTCTTACGAGATAGTAGCGCCCCACTGCGATGACTCGTTCAGCCGGATCGGCGGAATTGGCGGTCGCGGCGTCCAAAATCCTGATCGCTTCATCCACATTGCCTTTAGCCAGCTGCAGACGTCCCAGAAGAATCTGATCCCGAGGCTTTGCGGCTGCTTCGGCGAAATCCATACTGAGACGGCTCCAGAGCCGCTCAGCCTGTTCGCGTTCATTCAACTCCAGCCGCAACTCGGCCGCATTGAAAAGACAATCGGATGTTCGACTAAAAGCCGGCCAGCGATCCGCAACGTCTTCGAAGATCTGAGCGGCCGCCGCCGTCGAGCCAGACGTTCGCTCCATCTGGGCCTGCTGAAACAGGACGTCAGCGGCGAATTTAGAATCACCGGCCACTTTCAATGCATCCGCAAAGATCTGACGTGATTCATCAATTCGCCCAAGTTCCTTCAAAGACATGGCCAACACGAGCATTGCCTGACCTCGGCTGGATGACTCCGGAGGAACTCGACGCAGCCATGCGACGGCTTTCTCGTATTCACCAGCCCGATACCAGGACATGCCAGCGCCAAGATTTGCGGCAGGAGCCACAGAACTTCCGGAATACTTCGCAAGAAGGTTTTCAAACGTCGCTGCGGACTCTTTGTATTGCGCCATTGAGTATTGCAACGACCCAATTCGGCTCAATGCCCGAGGTGCAGAGGCCGCGTTTTTATCCGCAGCAACTGCCGTGTACTGCTGGATCGCTTCCGGAGCTCGCTTCAATCCCTCCAGTGCTTTTCCCAGACTGAATTTTGCATCAGCGCGAATCGTCGGATTTGAATCGGGAGTGCTAATCCCGCTCAATATCTCCACAGCCTTGTCATATTCTTTAACGGAGACATACGAATCACCCAGCAGCAACTGAGCCCACTCGATCAACGAATGCCCCGGGTGCGACTTCAGATAGTCATTCAGCTGCGTGATCGCCGCAGGATAATCCTTTAAGAAGTAACTACACTCCCCAAGGCGATAGCGAGCATCGGCTGTCTCTTTGCTTTCTGGTTCAGCCTTGATGTAGCCAGCAAACTCAATGCGGGCCTCGTCGTATTTTTCAAGCACGCTCAAAGAACGAGCGTAATACAAACGCGCCAAGTTGGATCGAGGATGATCGGGAAACTGCTTTATAAACTGTCCGAGAGTATCCGCAGCCTCCTCCCAACGCTTTCCTCGATAAAATCCCAGTCCAAGATTGAAGTCGTCTGTCGCTTTGTCGGCCACCGCAAAGCTGGGGCAAATCATGAGCCCCATAAGCACACAGAGAAGCGTCGTTACAAAGGGACGACGAGATGCATTCCTACCGGGAACCACAGAAGAAAGCTCCACATCACGCAGAAAAGTGTCGTTGATCAGCACTATTCGGTTACACATAACATGACACACGCTGCAGGATTTCAATGGATGATAAACCTGCCATCCGTGGCAAACCAGATGCCGTTCTCAGAGAATGCGAGCATCTGACTTCCATAGTACGCAGACGAACCCCGATTCCGAAGTCTTCCGGCATGCATTTTAAAAGTACTGGAGACACCCCGGAATTATGCGTTAGCGGAACAATCCCCCCGATTTATGTAAACTTCCGATCAACAGACTCACATGCCTGTTGGGCAGTCGTACTCGAATTGAGCCTTGTGCAAAAGTTCAGGTGTTCCACAGTGTGAATCCTGCACCCATGCTCAGCACTTCCGACGAATTTTTGACGAAAATTGACTTCCGCTACCTCCACAGGGTATCTTCATTCTTCGAAGGACACCTTGTCCGCTCGCCTCAACTCCCTCCGACATCATCCCCACCACGCCTTTAATTCTCCTTTAAGCCAGACATCTCCATGCTCCGTATCAACTCCGGTCATTCGGCCGCTTATTGTGATGGACATACCCGCCGCAGCTTCGTCCAGCTGGGCGTGGCCGGCATGGCATCGGCAGGTCTGTCACAAATCCTGGCCGCTAAAGCAGCGAGCGCCGAACAGGGCCGGAGCAGCAAAGATACCTCAGTCATTCTGCTTTGGCTGGATGGCGGTCCGGGCCACATGGACACGTACGATATGAAACCGGAAGCCCCGGCCGAGTACCGTGGCATCTGGAAACCGATTCCTACAAATGTGCCGGGCATGGAAGTAACGGAGCTTTTTCCACTGCAGGCAAAGATCGCGGACAAATTTTCGATCGTCCGTTCACTTCACCATGACAGTGGCGATCATTTTACCGGCGGGCACTGGATGCTGACCGGACGCGGTGATGGAGTCAGTGGCGCCAACACGCGGGGCAAGTATCCATTCATCGGCTCATTGGCAACGAAGGTCACTGGCGCTCGACGTGCCGGCATGCCGGCTCACGTTGCTGTTCCGTACGGCATGAGCATTGGACTGCGTCCTGGGTACTTCGGCGGAAATTATCTCGGTGTTCATCACAATCCTTTCGAAACCGAAGGAGACCCCAACGCCGACAATTTTCAGGTTCGAAATGTAGGCCTCAGCCAGGACCTGACTCTTGATCGGCTCAATGATCGACGCGGTCTGCTGACTTCCGTTGACAGCCTGCGCCGCGAGGCCGATGTCAGCGGTATGTTCGAATCGATGGATAAATTCGATCGCACAGCATTCGACATGGTTACTGGCGCGAAAACCCGTGAGGCCTTCGATCTGTCAAAAGAAGACCCAAAAACTCGCGACCTTTATGGACGACATTCCTGGGGGCAGAGCACCTTACTGGCGCGGCGGCTGGTGGAGGCCGGAACTACGTTCGTCTCGTGTCACTTTGGTGGCTGGGATCATCACTGGGATCTCAAGTCCGGGATGGAAAACTACCTGCCAAAGATTGATCAACTCGTGTACGGCCTGCTGACGGATCTGTCTGATCGTCGTCTTCTGGATAAAACACTTGTCGTACTGTGCGGCGAATTCAGCCGCACGCCTCGAATGAACGACGGTGGAAATGGCGGAGCCCCGATGAGCATGGGAACTCCTGGCCGCGACCATTGGGGCAATTCTATGTTCTGCTTCCTTGCCGGCGGGGGAGTGCAGGGCGGCCGCATTGTTGGCGCGACCGATCACCTCGGCGAATCTCCAAAAGAGCAGCCTCTTCGCCCAGGTGATCTGCATCACACAATCTACGATGTCCTCGGTGTTGACCCGCGCATGAACTTTCTGGATCACTCCGGTCGTCCCGTGGCAGCCATGGACCACGGATCCGTTATCACCGATTTATTCTAACAATCGACTGCCGCCATCGCAGAGCCGTCGCGCCCACATCCTGACAACAATAGTCTGATTGACGGCAAAATCACGCACACGCGCCATCCTTGCGACTTCCACCCAAGCTGTTTATAGACAACAACTTGCAGCGGAAATACGACGACATACTCAACCCCGGCACGATTTTTGACTGTTGTTTTGTCCGTCATGGTATTCAATTTGAGTACCGACATTCCTCTCAAGACGGATGAAGTGGCCCCATGTCGCATTTTTCCTCGACTCGCTCTCTCGCAATCATTCTCTGCGCTGGCTTGTTCTGCGTTCATTCTGCGGAGGCGAAAGATTTGAGCAATGTAAAGTCGGGCTTGCTTTTGGGTGTCTATGCAACACCTGCTGGCGGCGGGATGGAGGTCACGCGACTGATGCCTGGTTACTCGGCGGAAGGACGCCTGCTTCCTGGCGACATCCTGATGCGAGCCACAACTGATGGGCTTATTATTCATCAGCTCAGTTCCACTGACGAGCTTGAGATTGCGAAGCAGGCGATCGGTGCTAACCGGCCGGCCGCCGTAGAAATTCTGCGTCCCGGCCAGGGCCTCATCTATGCGTGGATCGAGTTCACAGCGATTGCAGCACCGGCCCCAGCACGCTCGATTCAGAACAAAGCCATGTTTCGAATGGAGTCTGAGAAACCGGGCGCTCGAGAGATGTTTGGCAGTTCCGTCAGCGGAGACCAGAAATCTGTCGAGCTGCTGAAACCTGGTTTCAGTGAGCGTGAAGTACCGTCGGACTCAGTGCCATTTACGGAACCATCGTCGGAGAGTGCCGCGAATCTGTTTCGACGTAAATAGACGTTCGCTGTCAGCACATTTTTCACATGCGAAACAGCGAACGTTTTCTAAGCTGATGGAAACAGTCAGCACAGCACAAGGGAACGCGAATCGAGTGCTGCCGTTTTGAGACTTCATTGCCCCACAAGCAATGGTTCACTGGGGATCCATTCATCCAGCTGCATCTGAACAGCGGTCGAGGGATGCAGGAGGCCGTTAATGGAATCGACAACCAGATCGGGTCGATATGCAAAGTCCTTCAAATCTTCACGACTGGTCGTTCCCGAGAGAACAAGTACCGTCCGGTAGCCCATCTGTACGCCACCTAAAATATCGGTATCCATCGTGTCTCCGATCATGATGGTGTTCGCAGCTTCGAGCCCCAGTTCTTTTCGAGCTGCACGCATCATCACCGGGCTTGGTTTTCCGACGCTGAATGCTTTCACTCCCGTCGCCTTTTCCAGAAGCGCGACAACAGCGCCACAGCCAGGTCGTGTACCAGTGGACGTCGGACAGTTAGGATCGAGATTCGTGGCAATCAGCTTAGCGCCTTCCAGAATCAGCTGCACCGCTCGTTCGACCAGTTCAAACGAGAGCGTGCGGCCTTCACCCACGACAACATAGTCGGCGTGTGAGTCGACGATCGAATAGCCGTTGCTGTGCAACGCGTTCATCAATCCGCTTTCACCGATTACGAACGCCGCGCCGTTCGGCAACTGGCGAGCAAGGAATCTCGCGGTTGCCATGGCACAGGTGAAGACGTGCTTTTCCTCAATGGGGATACCCATCCGATTCAGCTTCGTGGCCACATCACGGCGACTTCGCTGACTGTTATTTGTCAGAAAGAGAAAAGGCACGTTCTCATCCAGAAGTTTAACAATGAACTGCCGTGCGCCGGGAATCAGCTCAGTGCCTCGATAAATGACGCCATCCATGTCGATCAAAAAACCACTGGTCATGAAAATCTGCCTTTACCAAATCTGTTGAAGTCATCGCAGAGCCACCTCGTTCCATTGATGCGGGCTCTGTATCAACTCCGTTCCGCAAGTGATGTGCCACAATGATGACGAAACTCGATTGAGCAGCAAAAATACTGGCTTACGAAAATTGGCAGACGATTCTATAACGCTTTGAACACGCATTCGTGCGCTGAACAGGAACGTCCAACGCGTCGGCATAGGATGCGAAGCTGCTCAATTGTCACTCAGAAACACAGGAGCCTGCGAGTGCGTTCTTGTTTGGGCTAAACCACTCGCGCACGCAGCGTGCGTATCATACCGGAAGCCTTATGCAGAGTTTCTCTGTACTCATCCAGGGGATCAGAGTCTGCCACGATACCGCCACCGACAGGAAAATGTACCCATCCGTCTTTCAGTGTGAACGTCCGGATCAGAATACTGCTGTCGAAATCACCACGAGGCCCATAGGCGAACAGGCTGCCACAGTAAGCGCCTCGCACTACGGGCTCCTGCTCACTAATAATCTGCATCGCTCGGATCTTGGGCGCTCCTGTGATCGACCCACCAGGAAAGCAACCGCTCATCAGATCCCAGACGTCTCGATCAGGCCGCAACTGTCCGACAACTGTGGAGACCAGATGAAGAACCGTTTCGAAGCGCTCTACTTCGCACAGGCCAGTCACTCTGACAGATCCGGCGCTGCAATTGCGCGAGATGTCGTTTCTCAGGAGATCCACGATCATGACGTTCTCAGCGCGGTCCTTCTCGCTGGTCGCCAGTTCTTCTCCCGCATAAAGATCGGCGATGGGAGACCGTGGACGTCGACGAGTGCCCTTGATAGGTCGTGTCTCCACATGCCCAGTGGAATCAATTTTCAGAAATCGTTCGGGCGATGCACTGACGACGGCAAAGTCGTCTGCCTTCAACAGCCCGCAAAAGGGCGCAGGATTGTTCACTCGAACACGAGCGTACAATTGTGAGGCTGTACCGGGCCACCGAGTCAGCAGTCGCTGCGACAGATTGGCCTGAAAAATGTCACCGGCACCGATGTAATCAACAACTCGCCGCACCGCTGCTGTGTATTCGTCGCGAGTAAAGTCAGAATAGATTTCTGAGCTCGGCTCAATCTGATGCAGGCGACCGGATGGCCGCATCGGCTGACGATCGCTCGCATCAAAGACATCCTCATGATCTTCTGAAGTCAGCAAAGCGCCACCGAGCCGATCAAGAATCCAGTCCATGCGATTCTGAACCATCGACGCGGATCGAGCCGTGCTCAGCGTCAGGACATACGCTTTCACTGTACCTGCGAGATGATCCCAGACGATCGCCCAGTCAAACAGACCAGCCAGCATCGCCGGCGTTTTGAAATCGTCCACCTGAGGCGACGGCAGGTCTTCGAATGCCTGGCCGAGCTCATAAGACATCAGACCGGCAATTCCTCCCATGAAAGGCGGAAGCTCGATGCCGTCTGCTTCGGATAATTTCGGAAGGTGACACTGCCACTCTCGCAGAAGTTGAAACGGACGATCACCATACCGAACCCGTTCGATCCGACTGATTTCCACAGGATCAGCCGTCAAAAACGAATAACGCGAATCGCGCTCACGATGTCGCGCAGCACTGTCCAGCAGAAGGACGTACGGTACATTTTCAAACGCTTTCAGCGCCTGAAGAACGTCCAGCCGGGGGTCAAGTTCAAGAGTCTTCAGAAATGATGACAAGGCGATCAACTGGTGGTCAGAAGAGAAGCAGGTCTACGAACGAAAACATTTTCGGAACGTCTCAATTGTCTGTCGTGCAGCAGCGTTTGAATCGGGAACAGGAAACGCTTCGGCAGACGCATATCCGGCAAATTGAATCGCCGTTAACGCGGAAGCAATCGGCAGATAGTCCATGTGGCCACGACCGGCTGCCTGGCGATTTGAATCGACGAAGTGAACGTGACCCACGAATGAGCCTGCCTCACGCAATGCGCCGGCGATGGATGTTTCTTCAATATTCATATGAAACAGATCGGCGAGCAAGCGAACGTGTTTGGTCGCCAAAGGCTTGAGCAGTTCAACGCCCTGTGCCAGAGTTGTCGCCATATTGGTTTCATAGCGATTCAGTGGCTCGTAATTCAACGTGGTCCCACAGACGCCAGCGTATTCACCCAGTTCCTGAAGTCCATCCTGAAGATACTGTGTGGCGAGGGGACGGTCGACGACATCGTTCCATTGTCCCTGCATAGAACCAATAATTGCCGGCGCACCAAACTCGGAGCCAGCAGAGATAATATCGCGAATGAAGGCGATTGCCTGTTCCCTGCGGCTGGCATCCGCATCACACAATGACAATTTATGGACGATCATTCCGGCGCCGGTTCCGACAGCCGCCAGAGCCAGTCCATGATCTCGCAGTAAACTCGAAAGAGGTAACGCACGGATCGCAGCACCGGACGGAGCGAACACTTCAATAGCATCGAATCCAAGATCCGCTGCGGCGCGACACGCTGCAGCCAAATCTTCATGAAAAACAAAAGGCCCTTTCCGGGCTTGTTCAACAAGACTGACTGTCACTGCAGATTTGATCATGCGCTCAGACCAGAAAAACCATCAAGGAGGCAGGCTGCAGAGCCATCAACGCGATATCCAAAATCTATGCGATTTGGAAAGCAATGGCCCCTGCGAATTTCACTGCAGGCCTGATGATAGCAGAAGTTCGGGCGATTTCCGCGCCGGCGCATTCCTCTCTTTAGGACGATTATCTGACGTCGAGTTCCAGAAGCCAATCAATCTCTCATGAACGAATATCGAAGAGATTTCTGCAGCCGAACATTTGGCGTCGACTGCAGAGCTTCGGAACTTAAAGCTCGCCGAGCTGGGCGAACGGCGACCTGCTTGTCATCGACATCCACATCAACATCAACTTTGCCGGTGCCCGTGGAACGCTCGACTTCAATTTCCCCGCCGGGCGTCTCGATGTCGATTA
>QWOO01000207.1 GCA_003669615.1 Planctomycetota bacterium | reverse complement strand
TGGCAGTGGACCGGCAGACAAGTTCGTTGGTCATTTCTTCCAGTGAAGCGTTGTTTCAAAAAGTGGAGACAATGGTGATGGAGGCGGACGAGGCTGCAAAAACCGCCAATCGAACGATTCGAGTGGTGCAGTTGAAGCATTCGGATCCGACTCAACTGCAGGAATCTTTGAAGTCTCTGTTTCCTCGCATCACTTCCAGTTCGACTCGCCCCACGACGTCTTCCACGAACAATCAGCAACCTGCGACCAACAATAACGAGAACCGCGGCGGCGGTGGCAACAATCAGCAGCAGCCGGCGGATCCGTTTCAGCAGATGATCCAGGAAAGAATGCGTCAGCAGGGCGGCAACATGGGCGGCAACCCGTTCGGTGGCGGAGCATTTAATCCGTTTGGTGGTGGCGGTGGCGGCGGCAATACCGGTGGACGCGGCGGACGTGGTGGACGTTAAGTGAATCCACTGTCCGTGCGGTCGCTTAAGCACGGATGTCACTCAACGACCTCGTTGCGACATCGCTGCTAAACTCCGTTCTTCTGTTCCTGTTCTCAGAAAAAGTCCTGCAATGGAACTCGGTCAGCTTCTGGTTAACGAAGGCCTCGTCACTCGCGAACAGCTGCAGCAGGCGCGCGAGAGTCACGTGGGAATGCGCATCGATCAGGCGCTCGTAAAATTGGGCGTGGTGACCGAAGACAAGATTCTGCGCACGTTGTCCGCTGAATTCGGAATGCAGTATATCGATTTGAAAGATGTCGAGGTTGATGCAGACCTGCTTTCGAAGTTTCCGACGTCTGCGATCTACCGCCATTCCCTGCTTCCGCTCTATCGTCAAAATGGCCACGTGGTTGTCGCGACATCCGATCCGCTGAATCTGGAAGGTCTGGACGAACTCAGCACGGTTAGTGGGTTCAAACTGGAACCTGTACTGACTCGCAGCGGCGAACTTGGCAGCCGAATTCACGAACTGCTGGGCGTCGG
Source organism: Planctomycetota bacterium (assembly GCA_003669615.1). Taxonomy (GTDB): domain Bacteria; phylum Planctomycetota; class Planctomycetia; order Planctomycetales; family Planctomycetaceae; genus SXXK01. The sequence goes on along the minus strand of QWOO01000207.1, from coordinate 10,376 downwards.
TGGCGATACGATCAACGAACTGGTTCGACGCCGCACCGAAGAAGGCATCGAACTTCTTGAAGAGATCAACGAAGACTTTGGAGAACTCGCCGAAGGTGCTCAGGCTCCGTCTGTGATCAAGCTGGTCAACGAATTATTGATGGAAGCCGTCAAGCTGCAGACCAGTGACGTGCATATTGAGCCGCAGGAAAACGGCATGCGAGTCCGGTATCGCCTGGACGGAATGCTGCGAATTCAGCCGACACCGCCGGAGATTGCTCAGTTTTATTCGGCTATTGTGACTCGTCTGAAGATCATGTCGCATCTGAACATTGCAGAAAAGCGATTGCCTCAGGACGGTCGAATCAAACTGCGAGTCTCCGGGCGTGAAGTCGACGTGCGAGTGTCGATCATCCCGATGATGCACGGTGAAGGCGTGGTGATGCGATTGCTGGATAAAGCACGCATGAAGTTTGACCTGAAGGCGGTGGGGATGCCGCCAACGGTTTCTCGGATCTTCAAACAGCTGATCGATCTGCCGCACGGAATTGTTCTGGTCACCGGTCCCACAGGCAGCGGAAAATCGACGACGCTCTACAGTGCATTGAATGAGATCAAAGATCCGACCATCAAGATCATCACGGTCGAAGATCCGGTGGAATATCAGATGGACGGGATCAGTCAGATTCAGGTCCACAGCCGTATCGGACTTACTTTCGCCGGTGCATTGCGAAGCATTTTGCGACATGACCCCGATGTTGTGCTGATCGGAGAAATTCGAGACGGTGAAACCGCTCAGGCGGCGATTCAGGCGTCTCTGACAGGACATCTGGTTTTTAGTACTTTGCATACAAACGATGCGCCGGGAACATTCACTCGACTGATTGACATGGGAGTGGAACCGTATCTGGTCGCCAGTACTGTCGAAGGTATTCTGGCGCAGCGGCTTGTGCGTCGACTTTGTCCACACTGCAAAGTGGCAACTCCGGTGGAGAAGCTTGAGATTCCCGCTGACTTTCCAAAGCCGCTGCCGGATACCGTTTTCGAGCCGGCTGGCTGCCGCGAATGTCGCGAAACGGGTTACTCGGGACGAATCGGTGTGTTTGAACTGCTGCGAACGGACCCCACAATTCAACGCATGTGTTCCGAAAGTCGCAGCAGCATGGATATTCGCGACTATGCGACGAAGGCTGGAATGACCACACTTCGCAGCAGCGGCTGGGAGCAGGTTCTTGCGGGCGTTACCAGTATTGACGAGGTTCTTCGCATCACTCGTGGTGACATCGTTGCGTAAATTCCTCTCCAGGCGTTCGCTATGGCGAACTTATTCGGACTCAATTGAAATTCGTCGACACATTGTGACTTAATTTGCCATGCCCGATTATAAATATCTTGCTCGCGAACTGACCGGAAAACAGGTCACAGGAACGCTGACAGCGTCCAGCGAAAAAGATGCGCTTGCAAATCTTGCGGGCCGAAGTCTGTTTCCGATCAACGTTGTGCAGACGGAGCAGTCGAAGCAGCAATCGTCCGGCGGATCGCGTCGAGTTCCCGCGAAGTTTCTGACGGTGTTTTATAATCAGCTGGCCGACCTGTTGAAGTCGGGCGTGCCGTTGCTGCGATCGCTTCATCTGCTGGAAGACCAGACTTCGCATCCATCGCTGAAGTTTGTGATTCAGGATGTGCGGGAGCAGGTTGCAGACGGGACTCGGCTGAATGATGCCATGCGGCGTCATCCGAAGGCCTTCAACTTTCTCACCGTCAGCATGGTGAAAGCCGGCGAAGAAGGCGGATTTCTGGAAGACGTGCTCGCCCGCATCGCGGCGTTCAATGATCACCAGGAAGAGCTGAAGGGAAAAGTCACAGGGGCGATGGTGTACCCGGTGTTCCTGTTGATCGTCGGTTTTCTGGTTGTCGCGGCGATGATGGTCTGGGTCGTTCCCAACTTCGCACCGATGTTCGACAGTATGAAAAAGGATGGCACTTTGCCATGGGCGACGACCACACTTTTTAGTATCAGCGACACGGTTCAGGAATACGGAGTGCTGATGGCACTGGCTGCTGCAGGAGCCAGCTTCGCATTGGGATCTTATCTGCAATCCGATAAAGGTCGACGAGTTCTGGACGAGTGGAAACTGAAAGTGCCCGGGCTGGGCGGGATTCTGCAAAGCCTCGCGGTCGCGCGTTTTTCGCGAATGCTGGGGACGTTGCTGAAGAACGGTGTTCCCATTTTGCAATCGCTTCGTATCGCTAAGGATGCCAGCGGTAACATGGTTTTGGCGGAAGCAATCGGGAACGCTGCCGACAATGTCAGCAGCGGCCAGTCACTGGCTGTTCCATTGCGATCCAGCGGTCAGTTTTCGAAGGATCTGATCGAAATGATTGCGGTTGGGGAAGAAGCGAACAATCTGGAAAACGTGCTGATCGGAGTGGCGGATAACCTGGAAAAAAGAACCAGTCGCCGCATCGACATGGGCGTACGACTTTTAGAACCCATGATGTTGCTGTTCATGGCAGGCATCGTAGTATTTATTGTGATGGCGTTGTTGTTGCCGGTCATGACCATGTCAACCAGAGCCAATTAAAGGCGGAAAGCCAAAGTGAAGATCGGCAATCTTTCTCAGCGGCTGTGGTTTGTGCAAAATGAATGGAAAAAACAGGCGAATTTACGGACACTTACGATCTGTGCGGCAGCAAGTGGTGTTCAAAGGCTAAGTTGAAGAATTTGACCTCCGAAACCAGAAGCCGCTCTTTTCAGCATTCGATTTTTGCCTCACCAATCGGCAAACAAATAAGAATCAATTTGAAGGACAGGAATTTAATCATCATGAAGAAAACTCGTCTGGCAAATCATCCAATCAGTCAGCGTTCCGGAAATCGTTCGGGCTTTACATTGCTCGAACTTCTGATCGTGCTGGCCATCATTCTGGTCATTGCGGCGATGGTTGTTCCTAACCTGATTGGAAGTCAGCAGACGGCCAACGAAAAGGCCAGTCTGGCAACAATCAAGCGGCTGGAAGGAACTGTGGGCGCTTATGCGGCTGACCATGACGGTACCTATTTCAAGGGCACCGGTCAGGAAGCCTGGCAGGCGATGATCAGCCCGGGTACTTACAAAGGTCGTAAGCTGCGTCCATACATGGAAGAAGCACCGACGGATGCGTGGGGCAACGTTTTGCAGTACGAATGGAATGGCGATGGTCATAGCAAGAAACAGAATGCATTGAAGCCGGCACTTTGGTCCACAGGTCCTGATGGACAGGGTGACGGAACGAACGCAGGTGGCATTCCGTTGAATAACTGGACGCCCGCGAGTGCAAATACGGATAAATAGTTGTTGCTGAAAGCGGGCCTTTCGCCTGCTCCGCGATTCACGGGCCAGGTCCGCAGTAGCGGCCGGCCCCGTTGAAAACGGAAGACTGTGCCGTCCTATGAAACAACGCCACCGTATCACTCAGCAACCTTGTCGCTCGAACAGCGGATTTTCGTTGTTCGAGTTGCTCATTGTGCTGGCGTTGATTTTGACAATCTCGGGACTCGCGGCACCCACATTAATGGATCGAGTTCAGAACGGCCGTATTCAGGAAGCCGCCGAGAACGTTCGCGAAGTGCTGGCCAACGCTCGACGGTATGCGATCGATGCCGGAGTGGATTATCAATTTCGGTTTGAGGTTAACGGGCAGGCCGTTGCCGCGATACCAGCGGAACTCAATCCTGCGCTAGCGAACAGTTTTAGTGCGGACCCCGCTGACACTCGCTCTTTGTTGGAAGCGCTGATTCTGGATGACAGCCTTTTCCTGCGAGCCCTCAAGGATGAGAATCCGGGCGGCGAGCAACTGGAGCCGAAGTTCTTCGACACACTGGCCGAGGCTGGCGATCTCGCTCAGCGAACCTGGTCCTCTCCCATTCTGTTTCGATTCGACGGCACATCCGAAGACCGAACATTCCGCGTCATGGATGAAGAAGGTCGTGAGTGTAAAATCTCCGTGCGAGGTCTGACCGGTGCTGTTCGCGTGACGCCAGTCTTCATCATGGAGCAAGACTGATGCGTCGAACTCCACGGTTTCAGAACGGGCGTCACGACGGCGGAACAACTTTTGATTCTGGCTGTGTGAGCCGTTCTGGTTTTACGCTTCTGGAAATCATCATCTCGGTCGCCATTTTCCTCGGCGGTCTGGCTGCGATCATGCAGGGACTGGCCATCGGGCAGCGGTCGGAACTTTCGGCCCGATTGCAATCGGAGGCCGTACTGCGCTGCGAAGCGAAGATGGGCGAGATTCTTTGCGGGGCGGCTGAAGCGACAAGTTCTCAAGGCAATCGTTTCGATGACGATGAGATTGGCAACTGGGAATGGTCGGCCGAATCTGTCGAATCAGGCACAGCCGGGCTTTTGCAAATCACGGTATTGGTCGAACACAAGCCGGGAAGCGAAGAGCCCAATGCCGCATTCACTTTGATTCGATACATGCGAGATCCTCAGCTGTTTTTGGATGCTGCTCTGCAGGAGAGCAGCCCATGAAAAACGCTGCTCGGGCGTTCGTCAAACGCACAACACGCCGGTCAGGTTTCACGCTGCTGGAGCTGCTCATTGCAGTCGGCCTGACGTCACTGTTGATGATTTCTCTGTTCTCGGCGCTGCAGATTTATTTTGATCTTCAGATGGACAGTCACGAAGAGATCACTCGGCAGCAGGTGGCGCGTACACTGCTTCGTCAGATCACTCGGGATGTGCAGTCGGTTGTGTTTGTAAAGAAAACAGTCACCGACGATGAGACAGACATCTCGAACAGCAGTTCCACGAGCAGCAGCACTGGATCGAGCGTCGGCAGTAATTCCGGCTCTACGGGCAGTACAAGTGGCAGTGGAAACACTGGCGCATCAGGCAGCAGCGGCTCATCAGCATCCGGCAGCAGCTCGAGCGGTACCAGCACTTCCAGCGGCAGCAGTTCGTTGTCCGGTTCGCTGGACGGAAACTCGTATGGATCGTCGACCATTGATCCTGAAACGGTGCTGACCACTTATACGAACGGGCTGATTGGATCTTCAACCGATCTGCAGTTGTTCGTCAGCCGTCCGGATCGAACATTGTCCTATGTGACGGCTCAGGAACTGGCCTCCACCTCCGATCGCACCAGCGATCTGATGATCGTGAGATATTTTATGGCAGACTCCGGCGGCGGTGGGCTGTCCGCGAAAGTGGCTGAACGCGAATCTCTGGGCAACAAATCCGGCGCCATCGGACTGGCGAAAATGCAGGGCGATCTTTACGGGCTCAGCACGGCCATGGAAACCAGTGAAGAATTGCCCCAGCTGAATGCCTCAGTGCTGCTGGCGAAAGAAGTTTCCGTCCTGACGTTTCGCTATTACGACGGAGTTAACTGGCAGGAGTCGTGGGACAGTAATGCATTGAATGAAATGCCAAAAGCGGTCGAGATTACTCTGAGGCTTCGTAATCCTGAAGAAGCCGCAGACGCTCTTGCCGAAGAGGAAGACGATCTTTACGCCGTGCCCGAGACGACTCATCGCATGGTGGTTCCCATCCCGGTCGCCGAGCCGTTCGTGACGGAGTCAGCGCTATGAAACACACAGGACCGGCGTATCACCGCAACGGAGATCATCGGGGCAGAACTCATCGTTATCTAACAGCAAAATGCAGACAGTCTCGTCGCGGCTTCGTGCTGCTGGTCGTGACCGTTGTCATCATTCTGCTGTCGCTGGCCGCCTATGGTTACATGGGTTTGATGGAAACCGAACACCGTGCAGCATCGATGTTTGGACGAGATGTTGAAGCCCGACTGGCGGCAGAATCCGGAGTTGAATTTGCTGCTTCGCAGATTGCACTGAAGGAACTGGACCCCTCTCTGGACGTCTTCCACAATCCGTCCATCTTCAGTCATCATCCGATGAATGAAACGGACAATCCTCGAGGCCAGGTCCGTTTTTCCATCGTGGTGCCGCACGTGACCGGAACCTCCGGGGGAGTTCCTCGTGCCGGAATGATGACCGAGAATTCAAAGTTCAACATCAACCGTCTGATGGAGTTCGAAGACGACACCGACGACGTTACTGACCCTTATACGGCGATTTCGTATATCCCCAACATGACTGAAGACATCTGCAATGCGATTCTGGACTGGATCGACAGCGATGAAGAAGCACGTATCGGCGGTGCGGAATCGGTGACATACGAGGGCCTCGCGGTTCCCTATTCGGCCCGTAACGCTCCGTTGGAATCCATCGATGAGCTGCTTCAGATTCAGGGAGTCACTCCGTATCTGTTTTACGGCGAAGACAGCAACCGTAATGGGCTGCTGGATCCCAATGAAGACGATGGTGCCGACAGTTTGCCAAATGACAATGCCGACGGTGTGCTGGGCCTTGGCTTTCGCGATTACTTCACCGTGTCCAGTCGAGAACGCAATACGATGCCAGGTGGAGACAAAAAGATCAACATCAACAACGGCATCGTGGCGGAGATGTTTGACCTGCTGGAAGAAGAATTCGACACTGAAACCGCCATCTTCGTCACCGCCTATCGTATGACGGGAGATGAGAATGCGGATTCGCTGGCTCAGGGCAAATTGACGATCGAACAACAGCAGCTGGTCGACTGGATCGCAAAGAATATTTCCAATGGAGAGCTGGGCGAGGTCACGCGCGGCGGCATCGATCTTTCAAATCCGCCCACCGCGCAGTTTCGTTCGTTGTACGATTTGATTGATGCCAAAGTGACGGTTGATCTCAATGGCGCTCCGACAACTCTGACCAGCCCATGGACATCTGATCCAGGCACGCTGTTGTCGACTCTGCCAATGCTTGAAGAGAAGCTTACGGTTCTGAATGATGAATTCATCGACGGGCGCATCAACGTGAATCAGGCTCCGCGAGAAATTCTGCTGGCGATGCCGGACATGACGGAGACCATCGCCGATGCAGTTATCATGTCGCGTCCTCCGATCGAATCGGGCGGAATGTCAGAGTCGATGATGGCCAATCGAGTGTCGCCGGTCTGGCTTCTGGCGGAAGGCGTCGTGGATCTGGCAACCTTCAAACGATTGGGCCCGTGGCTAACAACCGGTGGGGATGTGTATTCGTTTCAGGCCGTCGGATATTTCGATCAGGGCGGCCCGACAACGCGTCTGGAAGCGATGATCGATGCCACAAAAGCCCCGCCTCGAATTGTCTTTCAGAGAGATCTCACGGGGCTCGGCAGAGGATTTGATCCTGCACTCCTGAGCAATTCAACGGGGCGATAAGCTAATTGTTGTTCCACGTTGAAGATCTATGCAACGCTCGCGAGCCACTGGATCAGCTCTGAAAAGATGGTCTCGCGCTGCGGTTCAAATTCCAGCGTATGTCTGGCGTTGGAATACATCAGCGTGGTGCTGTGACGCGAACCAAATTCATCGACCTGATGTCGAACCTGAAGGTTGTCGATGATGGCGTCGTCCTTCGCCAACATCACCAGCACTGGCTGCTGAATTCGTGATGCATGGACTTTCACAATTCGATCCAGCTCACGACCGGAATTCAGAAAGCTGCTTGTGACGGTGTGCAATGCCAGAGGATCGTGTGCAATAAAGGACTGCCACTCGGGCGATTGAGTGAACAGTGCCGGGTTATCCAGCGGAATGGGAATGTGCTTTTTCACGATCTCGAAATCGCGTGCGATGTTCAATCGAAATCGCTGCCAGAGAGAAAGCTGCAGACGCGGGACCAGTCCGGGATACATCAGAACCAGACGCTGGAATTCTTCAGGGAACAACGCGGCGGCGGCTGAAGCAATCTTGCCGCCCCAGCTGATACCCTGCAGTGTCACCGGCAGCGAATTCGCAGAGGACGACGATGTTTCCGCGATCGCCAGCTGGCGAAGAGTCCTCACGTCATTTACCAGCCGCAGCGCGTGAGCCGCATGCCCACGCTGAATTCCATTCAACCCTGATCCGCGTCGATCCGCAAAGTAGACAGCAAAGCCCGCTTCCGCCATGCGCCTCGAGGAGTACTCATACCAGCCGGAATGACTTTGAATCCCATGCAGCGCAATCACGATACCGCGGCAGGCGATTCCGATCGTTTCCGGATTCCAGTGTCGGAAGTGCAGACGGTAGCCATCGGATGCGGTGACTTCGCGAATTGCAGGCTCGATCATCGCGGCACGATTTCTTCAACAGCGCGAGCGAAAGCGCCGAATGCCCCCTGATCGAACAAGACAAAACGGACGACAGCCGGCTTCTGATGCCACCGCACAAAATCCATCGTTGTCTTGACCAGATTCGCGGCAGCCAGATCCAGAGGATATCCGTAAGCACCGGCACTCAATGCAGGAAAAGCGATCGTGTCGCATTTCATTTCTACGGCCAGCTTCAGGCAGGCACGGCAGGCAGCAGCTAACTGTTCAGCCTCGCCCTGCCGACCGCCTCGCCAGATCGGCCCGACGGCGTGAAACAGATACTTGGCCGGAAGCTGCCCGGCACCCGTCGCCACAGCATTGCCCGTTGCACAACCTTCGGGATACTTCTCGCTGGTCTCTTTCATAATCGAAGGACCGCCAGCATCATGAATCGCACCATCCACGCCGCCTCCACCCGCCAGCTGACTGTTGGCCGCGTTGACGATCGCGTCGACGTGCTGCTGAGTGATGTCGCCCTGGACGAGTTCCATGCGACAGGGTCCAAGTTTCACAATCATCGAAGAGTCCGGAAATTTGAAAGAGGAGCCGAATGAGTCGGGCATTCTGACGCAATTCGTTGCTGGTACACTGTTCACACGCTTACAATGTGACTCGACACCCGACAGGATTCAATCGGGTCTCTTCACTTTCCGTTTTTGATGCAGCAGAACGTACAGGAATACCGGTTTCATGCGTGGAATCCTGTCAATTCTTATCATGGTTGCCGCCGGTGGCGTTGCATTTGGTCAACAGTCACCCGATTTCGAAGCGGACATTCGCCCTTTGCTGCTGAAACACTGCAGCGAATGCCACGGCCCGGATACTCAAAAGAGCAGCCTTCGCCTTGACGCACGTCACGCAGCCTTCAAGGGCGGCGACAGCGGCCCGGTGATCGCTGCCGGTAACAGCGCAGACAGCTTACTTCTGCAACGCATCACCAGCAACGTTGAAGACGAACGGATGCCTCCCGAAGGTCCGGCGCTGCCCGATCGGGAAGTCGAACTGATCAGACGCTGGATCGATGCAGGAGCCGAATGGAAGGAAACTGAACACGACCGTGAAGCAGCCCGTGATCCGCGACTGCAGCACTGGTCCTTCCAGCCTTTGAAACCTGTCGCCGTACCGGACATTGCGGGGAAAGATGGAAGCGACCTCGCGGTGAATGAAATCGATCGATTCGTTCTCGCAGGACTGCACAGCGCCGGATTGACGATGAATGAGGAGGCCGATCGTCGCTCACTGATCCGCAGGATTTCGTTCGACATGTCGGGTCTTCCCGCGCCGCCGGAACGTATTGCGAAGTTTATCAGCGATCCGGATCCAACGGCATGGGATCAACTGATAGAAGAGATGCTGGATAGTGCTCGTTACGGCGAACGGTGGGCGCAACACTGGCTGGACGTTGTTCGTTATGCAGATACACACGGGTTTGAAGTGAACACGCCGCGCGACAACGCCTGGCACTATCGCGACTACGTGATCCGCGCGCTGAATGAAGACAAACCGTACAATCAATTTGTCCGCGAGCAACTGGCGGGAGACCTGTACTACGCAGATGAAGCGACCGGATTTCTGGTGGCATCGGCGGTACTGTTACCTGGTCAGATTGGTGCGGACGACATTTCCAAACGCCTTGCGCGTCAGGACGCTCTGGATGAAATCATTGTAGGCACAAGCTCGGCCATGTTGGGGATGACCATCGGATGTGCCCGCTGTCACGATCATAAATTTGATCCGATCACCGCCAAAGATTACTACTCCATGCAGGCGTTCTTTGCAGGAGTCGACTACGGCGAACGCCCAATGCGAGACGCTCAGTTCCAGCACAAGCAAAAGCTGGCCGATGAACTGGGAGAACAGATCGCGACATTGCAGACGAAGCTTCAATCGTACGAGACTCTGGCGAATGCCGGCGTAACGCTCGTTCTGGACGAAGAAGATCGGTCGCGAGTCACCTACCTGCAAAAAGAGAACGGGCCAGGCGTTAATCCTGAGGGATCCAAACCGGGCTACAGAAATGAAACTGGTTCAGTCGAACGGCTCGGCAATATCAGCCGTGGTCGGTATACATGGTGGAACAACGTGCCCGGCCAGGATGTGATGACGTACAATCCGGGCGTCGAAGGACGGTATCACCTTTGGCTATCGTGGGGAGCTCATGGCAGCGGGGTCCATACACGAGATGCTCGCTACGTGCTGGATCGTGATGGTGATTTGACAACGAAGG
>QWOO01000265.1 GCA_003669615.1 Planctomycetota bacterium | reverse complement strand
TGTCCAAGGCTTCGTCGCCACACGCTCCACAAAGAGTCGCGTAAGAAATAGTTGAGTGTTTGAACGGGTGTAGCTCAATTGGCAGAGCAGCGGATTCCAAATCCGCAGGTTGGGGGTTCAAGTCCCTCCGCCCGTGCTTGCGGCCATGTGTTTGCTGGTAGTCTGCCTGATTGGCCCTGTTTTATTTGATGTTGGGCGTCTCATGTCGAGCAAGAGTGTGGGTGCTTCGCTGTTTCCGGAGTTGTTCCGGTTCGGGATTTACAAATCCAGCCAGGGCCGAATGGTTCGGCAGTTCACGTTCTTCGCAGTCGTTGTGATTGCTGCATTTGGCTGTGTAACGCTTGCAAATGGCGCCTTGATGCCGTATGGCAAGGGCGTTCAGGTGGGTGTTCCCGTTGCTGTTTGGGCTTTGTTCTGCTGGCTGGCCTTTCGGCTGGTGAATGTGCCTCGATTTGCGGACTTTCTCGTCTCGGTGGAATCTGAGCTTGAGAAGGTCACATGGCCATCACGGAATGAAGTTACCCAGGCCACGGTTGTGGTGCTTCTCACGATGTTCTCCCTCGGCTTGTTTTTGTTTTTGATTGATTTGCTGTGGACGTGGCTCTTTAGTGTGATCGGTTTTACGGAATACAAGTCCTAGCGCAAGTGTATGCGTGAACTTTGCATTCCTTTGGTGCAGCCGGTTGCATTTCCTCCCGTTTCGCATAATCATACTCGTTTCCTCGTTTAGTCGTTTTCGTTTGGAGATTTGTCTACATGGCCAAAGACGCAGCGGTGAGTGGATCTGCGGCCGGTGACATGCTTTGGTATGTGCTGAAGGTGCAAACGAATCGGGAGCGTACGATTCGTGAAGCGCTTTTAAAGAAGATAAAGCTGGAAGGGCTTGAGGAGCTGTTCGGTGAGATCGTGATCCCGTCCGAAAAGGTTGTGGATACGCGGGGCGGTTCGCCGAAGGAGCACGACCGAAAGCTTTTCCCCGGCTACATCATGATCCATATGATCCTTAATGATGATAGTTGGTACTTGGTCAGGGATACGGGTGGAGTTGGCGACTTTGCTGGTGCGGCTGGGAAGCCGCTTCCAATGGAGCAGCATGAAGTGGATCGGATGCTTGGTCGGGCTGAGCAGCAGGTTGGTGCAGCTCCCAAGGTCAAGATTCAGTTTTCTGTTGGTGACATCGTGAAGATTCGCGAGGGTACGTTCGAGAACTTCGAAGGTACCGTTGAGGGAATTGATGAGCACAACGGGAAGGTCTCGGTTTTGATAGAGATTTTCGGACGATCGACTCCGGTTGAGCTGGATCACTGGCAGATCGAGTCCGTGTAGGTTGATTCTTTTTACTTTGCGAGTTGGGTTGGTTGGTTATGGGCAAGCAGCGCGCCGTTGTGACTCAGATTAAGGTTCAGGTGACTGGTGGTCAGGCTACTCCGGCTCCACCGGTTGGTACTGCACTTGGCCCGCATGGCGTCAACATTGGGCAGTTCGTTTCGCAGTTTAACGAACGTACACGTGACATGATGGGAGTCACGATCCCATGCGTTATTACGGTCTACAACGATCGCACGTTTGAGTTTGTGTTGAAGAGTCCTCCTGCTGCAGTTCTTTTGAAGAAGGCAGCTGGGATTGCGAAGGGTTCAGGGAGTCCGCTTAAGAACAAAGTGGGTAGCGTGACGACGGGGCAACTCGAGCAGATCGCAAAGCAGAAATATGAGGACTTAAACGCATCCTCGGTTGAGCAGGCTCGCAAGATGATTGCCGGTACCGCTCGGAGCATGGGAATCGAAGTTATCGACTAGTCGAATGGGTTGTGCTTCATTGGAGGCCGGCGTTCGGGTTGTGTCAGCATTGTTTTATACGGTTGGGTGTTTGAGATGGCTGCTCAGTCAAAGCGAATGAAGACGTTGACAAAGAAGACATCGGAGCTTGGCGCGTTGTCGCTGCCCGATGCTGTTAAGGCGCTGAAGGGTCTCGAAGATCAGTTGCCAAAGGCGATCAAACGGGTTGGGTTTGATCAGACCGTTGAAATCGCATTGCGTCTGGGTGTTGATCCCCGACAGGCCGATCAGATCGTACGCGGTTCAATTGTTCTGCCTCATGGGATCGGCAAGTCGCAGCGTGTTTTGGTGTTTGCTCAGGGAGAAAACGTCAAGGTTGCACAGACAGCCGGTGCAGACTTCGTGGGCGGCAAGGATCTCGCAGATAAGATCAAAGAGGGTTGGTTGGATTTCGACGTAGCGATTGCGACGCCAGACATGATGGGCGTTGTTGGTCCGCTTGGTCGGGTCCTGGGACCACGTGGACTTATGCCGAGTCCTCGCGCTGGTACGGTGACTCAGGATGTGGCCACTGCTGTTCGAGAATATAAGGCGGGTAAGGTTGAGTTTCGTGTCGACAGCGGTTCAAACCTTCATTGCGTTGTCGGAAAGATCTCTTTTGAGGCGACCAAGCTTCAGGAGAATATTGAGTCCCTGTTGAGTTACATTCGCAGTTTGAAGCCCAGTGCCTCGAAGGGTGTTTATCTTCGTGGTGTCGTGGTCTCAGCAACGATGCTGCCCTCCATTGCCGTGGCCGTGTAGATAGTTTCCGGGCGGTATTCCGCTGCTTCTTTGTGTGAGTGAAGTCATGGGTCGCGAAGTCAAGGATATGGTTATCTCTGAAATTCAGTCCCGAATTGGGGATGTCAGGGACTTCATTGTGGTCGATTGCTCCCGGGTGGATGCGATCACTGCGAATCGTTGGCGATTGGCGCTGCGTAAGCAAAATATCAGTGCGCTGACGGTTAAGAATTCCGTCGCCTCCAATGCGTTAAAGCGCAAAGGTGTCGAGGGTCTGGAAAAAGTGTTGAGCGGTCCGTCCACGTTGATTTGGGGCGGGGACGATGTGGTTGCTCTTTCGCGTTCCATCGCGAAGTGGGCCAAAGAAATGAAGCACTTTGAGATCAAAGGCGGAACCGTTGAGGGAGAATCTCTCGATGCTGCGGCTGTTGATGCTCTTAGTAAGAGTTCTGGTCGATTGGAGACGATTGCTGAGCTGGCTGGCTTGATGCTTGCTCCTGGTCGTCAACTGGCTGGTTGTCTGCAGGGTCCTGGTGGTCAGTTGACTGGCCAGTTGAAGACTTTGTCGGAAAAAGAAGAGCAGGCTGAGGAAAGTGCTTCGCCTGTTGAAGTTTGATTAACGAAAAGCTTGTGACTGAAAGAGAAAGGTACTGACAATGTCTGCGGAAGCGACAACTGAGTTTGATGATAAGACCAAAGAACTGGGCGACAAGATTGTGGGTTTGACGCTGCTGGAAGCTAAGCGCGTCGTCGACTATCTGAAGGAAGTTCACAACATCGAGCCAGCTGGCGGCGGAGCTGTGATGATGGCTGCTGCTCCAGCGGCCGCTGAAGCGAAGGTTGAGCAGACTGAGTTCAATGTCGTTTTAACTGGCTTCGGCGAGAACAAGATCGCTGTGATTAAGGTTGTTCGCGCCGTTACAGGACTTGGCTTGAAAGAGGCCAAGGATCTTGTCGAAGGCGTTCCGAAGTCTCTGAAGGAAAGCGTCTCTAAAGAAGATGCTGAGAAGCTGAAGGCTGAAGTTGTAGCTGCTGGTGGTACTTGCGATATTAAGTAGTTCAGCAGGTTGAGTAGCAGAGCTTTTCGTTTGCACCTGCCGGGGCGGAAGTCCGTCGCGGCAGGGATGCAGCTGATGCTGTTATGTCTTTGGCTCGGTTCGTGATGAAGGCTCGGCACTGCGTGTCAAGCGAGCGTCTGACGTTGGATACATCTATCTGGTTAGTTGAACAAGCTAGGCAGCTGTCGAGCAATTCGGCAGGTGCCTTTCGTCGCGCGCTTCTGTGAGTTTTGATTGGCGGCCGTCGATTGGCGGTTTCGTTTTTGATTCAGGCTTGGTTTTCAAGTCAGTTTTGTTCTTGATTGAAGGCAGGGTTCCGTATGCCGATTCCGTCTGTTCGTACCATCGACCAGGACGAAGTTCGAAGCTTCGGGAAAATCAACGCAGAGTACGAGATTTCTGGTCTGACTCTGATTCAGACGGCCTCGTATGCTCGTTTTTTGCAGGCTGATCGATCTTCGCGTGATCGTTTGGACATTGGTCTTGAGGCCATCCTGCGCGAAGTGTTCCCTATAGAGAGCTACGACGGGCAGTTCCGGCTTGAGTATGTCCGCTACGAACTGGGCAAGCCGCGTTATACCCCAGAAGAGTGCCGCCAGTTGCGGTTGACCTACGGAATGCCGTTCCGGGTTTGGCTGCGGCTTGTGAAAGAACAGCCGGTTGAGGAGGAGGTTTACCTTGGTGACATCCCCATCATGGTTGGCGGTGGTGAGTTCATCATCAACGGTGCTGAGCGCGTCGTCGTAAGTCAGTTGCACCGTTCGCCGGGTGTGGACTTTGTGATGGCTGATGAAACTGCCAGTAGCGATCGAAAGACTCATTCCTGCCGAATCATTCCTGAGCGCGGCAGTTGGATTGAATTGCTGGTCAGTAAGCGAGAAGCGATTGGTGTGCGGATAGATCAGAGCGGAAAGTTTTCCGCTCTGACTTTGCTTCGCGCAATGTCGCGAGATTACTCGTCCGACGCGGACATCATTCGTGTGTTCTACCCGACCGAGGTCATTAAGATCTCCTCGAAGACGACAGCGTCTGAGTTCGAAGGTAAATATTCTGTTGAAGATGTTGTGTTTCCTGCGAAGCACGAACGGGCAGGGGAGTTGATTGTCGACGCCGGTTACGAAATTAGCGACACCGTTGCTGAAGAGCTGATTACTTCCGGAGTTAAGAGTGTTGAGATTGTCTCAGAAGCTCGCGATCTGCTCATTCTGAAGACGCTTGCCGAGGACGGCACCTCGACCCACGAAGAAGCGTTGCTGAAGATCTATCAGCGTCTTCGTCCGGGTAACCCACCGAATTTGGACAAGGCGAACGATCTCTTCCGAGAGAAGTTCTTTGATGTGAATCGCTATCGGCTTGGCCGAGTTGGGCGATTCCGAATCAATCGTAAGTTTCAGCAGGACATCTCTGATGACGAGATGACGTTGAATCCCCAGGACTTCATTAATTCAATGAAGTACATCGTTCGCCTGCGTATCGGCGATCCTAGTGCCCAGATCGACGACATCGACAATCTCGGAAACCGACGACTACGTACGATTGATGAGTTGGCCGCTGACGAAATCCGGAAGGGTTTCCTCAAGCTGCGGCGGACGGTTCAGGAGCGTATGAGCCTGAAGGAAGTGGACGCGATGACTCCGCGGACGCTGATCAATCCGAAGAGTGTTTCCGCGGCGATCGACTATTTTTATGGTCGAAGTGAACTGTCGCAGGTAGTGGACCAGACGAACCCACTTTCGATGCTGACACACGAGCGGCGTTTGTCTGCACTTGGCCCTGGTGGTTTGAATCGTAAGCGAGCAGGCTTTGAAGTTCGCGACGTTCATATTTCGCACTACGGCCGTATTTGTCCGATTGAAACACCGGAAGGTACCAACATCGGTCTGATTTCCAGCTTGAGCATCTATGCCAAGGTGGATGACTATGGCTTTTTGATTTCTCCTTATCGCGTTGTGAAAAACGCTAAGGTGACGGATGAAGTTGTCTGGCTGCGAGCTGACGAAGAGGCCTCCGGATTGGTCTGTCCAGCGGACACTCTGGTGAAGGATGGCATGATTGCGGAAGAACGCGTGCTGTCTCGTACAAAGAGCGACGTGGTCTGGATTGATCGCAACGAAGTTCAATACATCGATGTCGCTCCTTGCCAGATGGTCGGCGTATCGGCTGGATTGATTCCGTTTTTGGAGCATGACGATGCTAACAGAGCCCTGATGGGTTCGAACATGCAGCGTCAGGCAGTGCCGCTGTTGATTTCCGAGCGTCCTGTGGTTGGGACAGGGATGGAACAGTTCGTCGCACAGAACTCCGGGATGGTGCTGCGGGCTGAGAAGGCTGGCAAGGTAACGTTCGTCGACGCCTGTAACATTGAAATCGACGGCCGACGTTATCCATTGCGGAAGTATACGCGGCTCAATGAGCGCACCTGTTTGAATCAGAAGCCAATTGTGTCCGTCGGCGAGAAGGTCAAGGCGGGGCAGATTTTGTGCGACAGTGCCGCGACAAAAAATGGCTCGCTGGCACTGGGGCGTAACGTGCTTGTCGCGTTCATGTCCTGGGAAGGATACAACTTCGAAGACGCGATCATTCTCTCAGAGCGTCTGGTAAAAGAAGATGTTTACACGTCGATCCATCTTGATGAATTCGACGTGGAGATTCGCGAAACGAAGCTGGGTCGAGAAGAGTTCACTCGGGATATTCCGAATGTGAGTGAAAAGGCCTTAAGGCATCTGGATGACACTGGAGTCGTAAAGGTTGGCACGCGTGTTAACCCTGGCGATATCCTTGTCGGGAAAGTTTCTCCGAAGGCGAAGTCAGAACTGACACCAGAAGAAAAACTTTTGCACGCGATCTTTGGCCGCGCTGGTGAAGACGTCAAGAACGAAAGTCTTGAAGTTCCAAGCGGCGTCGGTGGTATTGTGATTCACACAGAGAAATTCTCACGTCGAATGAGTCTCTCTGAAGTGGAACGCAAGCGTTTCGAGGACGACTTGAAGAAGGTTGAGAAGGAAGGCGAAGTGGCCATCGCTGCTGCGTTCAAGAACTTCCTCGTGGAACTTGAAGCGGCTCTCGAACAGCCGGTTTCTGACGATGATGGTCGGCCGCTTTCCAGGCAGGAAGATACGAAAGTCGTTGCGGATTACTCACGTCGATTCCACAACCACTTCGAAGACATGGACATCCGCAGCCCACAGAAGAAGACGGCGGCTCGAAAGGTCGTTCGTGAGAACTGGGTGCATGTTGAAGATGTTATCGATCGCGAAGATCATCGCTTGAACAGCATGAAGCGTGGCGACGAATTGCCAAGCGGCGTGCTGCAAATGGTAAAGGTCTACGTTGCATCAAAGCGACAGATTTCTGTCGGGGACAAGATGGCCGGTCGGCACGGGAACAAAGGGGTAATCTCCAAGATTCTGCCAATCGAAGATATGCCATTCCTTGCTGACGGAACACCAGTTGACATTGTTCTGAACCCGCTGGGGGTTCCGAGTCGTATGAATGTAGGACAGATTCTCGAGACACATCTTGGCTGGGCAGCCGGCAAGCTGGGTTATCGAGCCATTTGCCCGGTATTCGACGGAGCTGGCGAAGACGAAGTCAAAGAGGCTCTTCGCGAAGCTGGCCTTCCTGAAGACGGTAAGGCGTTCCTTCACGACGGACGTACCGGTGAACGTCAGGAGCAGCGCACAACGGTCGGTTATCTTTACATGCTGAAGCTGCATCACCTTGTGGATGACAAGGTACATGCGAGAGCAACGGGTCCATACTCGCTGATTACTCAGCAGCCACTGGGCGGAAAAGCACGCTTCGGTGGTCAGCGATTCGGAGAGATGGAAGTTTGGGCTCTGGAAGCGTACGGAGCGGCTTACATTCTTCAGGAACTCCTGACAGTAAAAAGTGACGACGTGGAAGGCCGTACCAAGATCTACGAAAGTATGGTCAAGGGCGAGAACACGCTGGAAGCCGGCACTCCTGCAAGCTTTGACGTATTGAATAATGAAATTCGTGGTCTGTGTCTGAACCTGCAACTTGAGAAGGCTGTTCACTAATTTTAGTGAAACGGTCGAGCGTTGCTTGCAGGGCGGTCGCAAGCATTTCTGATTACAGATAGCGAAAACCGCCTCAGAATTTCTTCTGAGGCGGAAGCTGTTTTGAACCTCCACTTTAGAGGAGATTCTGGCGTGAGTGTCAGCGAAGGTACATTTGATCGAGTCAACGACTATGCGTCTGTGAAAATCAGTCTCGCAAGTCCTCACGACATTCGCAGCTGGTCTTTTGGCGAAGTCAAAAAGCCCGAAACGATTAACTATCGAACGTACCGCCCTGAGCGTGACGGTTTGTTTTGCGAGCGAATTTTCGGACCTGAAAAGGACTGGGAATGTGCGTGCGGCAAATATCGTGGCATGAAGTACAAGGGCATGATTTGTGACCGCTGCGGTGTGAAGGTGACTCACAGCCGTGTGCGCCGCAAGCGCATGGGCCATATCGAACTTGCTGCTCCTGTCGTTCATATTTGGTTCTTCAAGTCGATGCCAAGTCGCCTTGGCGCCTTGCTGAACATGAAGACGACCTCTCTGGAAAAGGTAATCTACTTCCAGGACTATGTGGTCATTGAGCCGGGAGACACTCCGCTCAAGAAGTGCCAGATGCTGACGGAAGAAGAAGCCCGCCAGGCTCGACGAGACTACGGCGACGGCAACTTCGAGATTGGCATGGGTGCAGAAGCTGTCAAAAAGCTGCTGGCTTCAATGCGGCTCGCCGAACTGTCTGTAGAACTTCGAATTGAACTGGCCAAGACGGGCAGTCAGCAGAAGAGCAAAGACCTGATCAAACGTCTGAAGATTGTCGAAGCTCTTCGCGACAGCGAGAACAAGCCTGAGTGGATGGTGCTGGATGTTATTCCGGTGATTCCACCGGATCTGCGTCCTCTGGTTCTGCTTGATTCCGGCAATTTCGCCACCAGCGACCTGAACGACCTTTATCGTCGAATTATCAACCGTAATAACCGACTGAAGAAGCTGGTTGACCTGAACGCTCCGGAAGTCATCATTCGCAACGAAAAGCGAATGCTGCAGCAGTCTGTTGACGCACTGTTCGACAACAATCGCTGTAAGCGTCCGGTTCTGGGTTCGTCCAATCGTCCGCTGAAGTCTTTGACCGACATGATCAAAGGCAAGCAGGGGCGATTCCGCGAAAACCTGCTCGGCAAGCGAGTTGACTATTCGGCACGAAGCGTGATTGTCGTTGGTCCTGAACTGAAACTGCATCAGTGTGGTCTTCCCAAGAAGATCGCTCTGGAACTGTTCCAGCCATTCGTGATTCGCCGACTGAAGGATCTCGGACATGCGGATACGATCAAGAGTGCCAAGCGCATGCTTGAGCGTCGCGACGAAGATGTGTGGGACATTCTTGACGATGTGATTCGCAACCACCCGGTTCTGCTGAACCGTGCTCCAACGCTGCACCGAATCGGTATTCAGGCGTTCGAGCCGACTCTGGTGGAAGGAAACGCGATTCGTCTGCATCCTCTTGTCTGCAAGGGATTCAACGCAGACTTCGACGGGGACCAGATGGCCGTGCATCTTCCACTGTCGATGGAAGCGCAGATCGAAGCTACGACACTGATGATGTCGACACACAACATCTTCAGTCCTGCGAACGGTGCACCGATCATCAGTGCATCGCAGGACATCGTGATGGGTTGTTATTACCTGACGATGAAGCGACTGGATCGTCCGGGGCAGGGCATGGTGTTCGCCTCAGCCGAAGAAGTGTTCATGGCTTTCGCTCAGGGCAAGGTCAATCGTCACGCGACGGTCCGCCTGCGCCTGCCGCGCGGTAAGCGCGTTAAGGGTGAAGGCGCAGAAACATTCCGTCAGGGAGGTCTGGTGGAAACTTCGCCGGGTCGTGTGATCTTCAACGACATTCTTCCGAAGAAGATGTCGTACTACAACCAAACGCTGGGCAGCAAAGATCTGGCCCGAGTGATTTCTGACTGCTATCAGGAACTTGGCCGTCGCGAGACGATTGAGCTTCTGGACCGCATGAAGAGTGCCGGTTTCCGTGCTTCAACTGAGAGCGGTTTGTCGTTCGGCGTAAGCGACCTGAGAACAGCTCCGAACAAAGAGCAGGTGATTGGTGCGTCCGAGAAGCAGGTTCTGAAGCTGCTGAAGAACTACGAACGCGGGATCATCACCAATCAGGAACGTTACAACAAGGTGCTGGACATCTGGACTCATGCTCGTGAAGAGATCACGAAATCCATGATGGAGCAGCTGAAGGAAGACGTGCGTGAAGAAGGCGCTTACGTCAACCCGATTTACCTCATGGCACATTCTGGTGCTCGAGGCGGTGTTGGGCAGATCCAGCAGCTGGCCGGTATGCGAGGTTTGATGGCCAAGCCAAGCGGCGAGATTATTGAAACGCCGATTAAGTCGAACTTCCGAGAAGGTTTGTCCGTGCTGGAGTACTTCAGCTCGACACACGGTGCTCGAAAGGGTCTGGCAGACACGGCTCTGAAGACGGCGGACAGCGGTTACCTGACCCGTAAGCTGGCAGACGTCTGTCAGAATATGGTCATCACGATGCACGACTGCAAGACCACCAAGGGCCTGACTCGCGGTGTTGTTTACCGTGGCGAAAAGGTAGAAGTGGGTCTGGCGGATTCGATTCGTGGTCGCGTCAGCCGAACGAACATCGTCAACCTTGTCACGGAAGAGCTGATTGTTCGCGAAAGTGATCTGATCACTGTCGAGAAGGCTCGCAAGATCGAGGAAATGGGTCTGGAACGAATCCAGGTCCGTAGTCCAATGACTTGCGAATGTACACTCGGCCTTTGCCAGCAGTGCTACGGTATGGACCTTTCAACCGGCGACCTGGTTGAGATGGGCATGGCCGTGGGGATCATCGCTGCTCAGAGTATCGGAGAACCGGGAACTCAGCTGACGATGCGAACATTCCACATTGGTGGTGTGGCATCGAAGGATGTGGAAACCAGCGAGCTGTTCGCAAAGCGTGCCGGTCAGGTTCGATTTACTCGAATCCGCAGCGTTATTAACTCAGAAGGCCGTCAGGTCGTTCTGGGTCGAAACGGTGAAATCAGCATCGTGGACGATCGTGGACGTGAAGTTGAAAAGCAGCGAGTTCCGAATGGGGCTGTGCTTTCAGTGGCCGAAAATCAGGCTGTAAAGCCAAACGACGTGCTTTGCACATGGGACCCGCACTCAATTCCGATTATTGCCCAGGTGGGCGGTCGCGTGCGACTGGAAGACTGCGTCGAAGGTGGGTCGATTCGCACAGAACGCGAAGCGTCTGGTACAATGCGACGAACCATCACCGAGCACAAGGCAGGTCTTCATCCGCAGGTCATCGTTGAAGATGGCAACGGGAAGATTCTCGACTTTTACTATCTGCCTGAAGGTGCGAGCCTTGATGCAGAAGAGGGTGGTCACATTTCGGCTGGTACGGTCGTCGCGAAGACTCCTCGAGAGTCTACAGGTACTCAGGACATCACTGGGGGTTTGCCACGCGTTACCGAACTGTTCGAAGTGCGAAAGCCAAAGGATCCGGCTGTCGTTGCTGAAATCGATGGGGAAGTTGAATTCCCTGCTGAGAAGAAGCGCGGCAAGCGAATTGTGCTCGTGAAAGGTGCAGACGGCACCGAAGTCGAACATGTGATTCCGCACGGTAAGGATCTTCAGGTTCATCCGGGAGATCTGGTCAAAGCGGGTGACGCGCTTGTTCGAGGTCCATTGGTGCCTCAGGACATCCTGAG
>QWOO01000317.1 GCA_003669615.1 Planctomycetota bacterium | reverse complement strand
GAAATTGTGCGACGCTGGCCCCCGCCCACATCAATGGTGATCGCATCTCCCACCGGAGCGCCCTGCGAGTCGAAAGGAGACAGCTGCAACTTTGTGACGGCCGCATCTCCCGAATTGGAAACTCGCACTCGCAGTTTTCCTGTGCGGGATTCTTCCATCAGACTGATGCCCGCATTGCCCGATTCGGTCGGGCTGACAATTCGCAGATCCAGTTTCACAGAATCCGGCCATGTCCCTGCTCGGAGGCCGTCCAGCTGACTGCCTTCCTGAAAATCGGTAATCAAAACAACTCGCCGCTCCCCGTCCGGCCCCGCAGCCCCTTCTTCACGCGCGACTTCATCTGCTGTCGCCAGCATTGCCGTCGCCGTTTGCGTCGACAGCCAGTCGGCGTCGTACGCTTCGCGAACGCGTGTCACAAGAGCATCGCGGCTTGCCGGTTCTGTCTGTCGCCATTCGGCTGCTGTCAGCAGGGAACGAGTCGACTCGGAGAAAACCGAGATGCTCAATGTGCCCTCATCATTCACACTGGCCACAACATTGTCGATTTCCTTCAGCACCGAATCGCGAATCCCATCACGTCGCATACTTGCACTGGCATCGATGAGCACAGCAATTCGATCAGCACTACCGGACTCCGCGGCCCTGGCAATCGTCAACCGCTGAAACGGGCGGGCGAATGCGAGACCGATCAGTGCAAGAGCCAGAATTCGCAGCAGCATCAGCGGCCAGTGTTCAATACTGGCGCGTTTGGTGGTCGTGGGCAGAGTAGGGATTAGAAACCGCACGACGCTGAACGGCATCCGTAACGCCGGCGATCTGCGAAACATATGCAGAACCAGCGGAACTCCCGCCAGCAGCCCGCCAGCGACAGCAAATACGGGTGCCAGAAGTTCAAACATGACGCGTCCTGAGAAACAAGTGATTCGTGTGGGTGTGCTATCGTCGCTGACGGCGAGCCTGCAGGAATTCGGCAAGAGCCAGTTCGAGAGGCTCGTCAGTAATCAGCTGCCGCCACGATGCCCCGACGGCCTCGCATTCGGCCTGTATCGCAAGATTGTGTGCATCCAGCTGCTGAAGGTACTCACCGCGGATTCGTTCTGGATCGGCGTAAATTGTTTTGCCACTTTCCAGATCTTCAAACAGACGAGGACCATCGAAGGTTAACGATTTTTCTGCGGGATCCAGGATCTGAAAGACGACAAGGTCGTGCAGACAGCCTCGCAGCAGTCGCAGTCCATCGCCGATCTGCTGAATCGGCGCCAGCATATCCGAAATCAGAATCACCAGACCACGTTTGCGCAGTCGCTGAGCGACATCTTCCAGAGCGACGCCCGGTCTGGTATCCAGACCCGAGGCTGGTTCTTCAAGTGTCACCAACAGGCGACGCAGCTGGCCCGGTCGATAACGAGCCGGCACGATGGACCGCACGTGTTCGTCGAATGTGGTCAGACCGACAGCATCTCCCTGCCGGTTCAGAAGCCATGCGAGCGATGCGGCCACGGTGCGTGCATAGTCGTGCTTGGTGTATGCACCCGAACCAAACGACATCGAACGACTGATGTCAAACACGATGTAGCAGCGCAGGTTGGTTTCATCTTCGAACAGGCGGATGTAACTGCGATCCGTTCGTGCGTAAAGTTTCCAGTCGAGGAACCTTGGGTCATCACCCTGCGCGTAAGGTCGGTATTCAGAGAACTCAACCGAAAACCCATGACGCGGACTTTTGTTCAAGCCAGTGCGAAACCCGTCCACCACCATCTTCGCACGCATTTCCAGCGAACGGATGCTCATGACAACTTTGGGATTCATGAGGTCAGCAGACATGGGACGGGCAATTTTGAGATTTGAAAACTGAAAACTGAAAACTGAAAACTGATCAGGCGATGGCTTCGTTCTTAGGATGCTCCACCACTGCCAGCAGCCGATCCACCAATGAATCCACCGTGACTCCCTGAGCTTCCGCACGATAGTTGGCAAGAATGCGATGACGCATCACCGGCTTGGCAAGAGCCTGAATATCTTTGCTGGAAACGTACGTACGCCCATCCAGCAGAGCCTGAGCTTTTCCACCCAGCACAAGGTACTGAGCCGCTCGCAACCCAGCGCCCCAGGAAACCAGTTCATTGATAAACTCGGGAGTTCCCTTTTGGCCTGGTCGCGACGCCGCCGCCAGACGGACAGCATAGCGAACAACATCGTCAGCCACAGGAACTCGCTGAACCACCTGATGGAACTCGCGAATCGTTTCCCCAGAGAACAACGATTGAATCGGCTGAAAACTTCGCGACGTCGTCTGCTGAACCACAGCGACCTCGTCATCTTCCGGCAGGTAGTCGATCATGACATTAAACATGAATCGATCCAGCTGCGCTTCCGGCAGCGGATAGGTGCCTTCCATCTCGATGGGATTCTGAGTCGCCAGAACGAAGAACGGCTCTTCCAGCGGATAGCGGCGACCGGCGGCCGTCACCTGATGTTCCTGCATGGCTTCCAGCAGCGCCGACTGAGTCTTGGGCGGCGTACGATTGATCTCGTCTGCGAGCAGAACATTGGCAAAAATTGGTCCGGGAATAAACCGCATATTACGATTGCCAGCACCGTCTTCTTCCAGAACCTCGGTGCCGGTGATATCGGCCGGCATCAGGTCGGGAGTAAACTGGATGCGGTTGAACTTCAGATCGAACAGCTGAGCGATTGACTTCACCAGCAATGTCTTGGCAAGTCCCGGTGCTCCTGTGATCAGACAGTTTCCGCCGGCCAGGAGTGAAATCAACAGCTGCCGAACGACGTCCTTCTGTCCGATGATGACGCGGGAAAGTTCCCCGTCAATCTGCTTCCGAAGCTGCTTCAGTTGAAGAATGAGTTCGCGTTCTCGCTCCGGGGAGAGTTCTGTGCTGCTGGTCATGGACCTGCTTTCAGTTGCGTTCGGTTGATGAAGTTTGAGCAGGATCGTATTGCAACGAAAACCGAGTTGAGGCGGCCGTCAGTGAGTCATTGCATAAAAGATGATATTGATACCCAGAGGATACGCTTTCTTCTCGGAGAATTCTTTGAAGTACCACGGATCTTCTCCTTCGCGCTCCCAGCCATCACCCAAATCGGTGTTATGTCCAATGAAAGCCATCATGCGTCCATTGTCGTCGAACAGACCTCGGTAGTGAACTTCTTCGGTGCCATATCCCTGCGCGGAATAGATCTCGCCATTCGCCATCTTCTGGGCAAACCCGATCGCTGGAATCTGAGGACGCTCTTTCAAATCGTAGACGCAATGGAAGACCGGATGCTCCAGCGGCAGATCCACAAACTCGCGATCTGGAAACACCTTTTTCATCTCACTCCAGAAACCGTCCCATTCGTCCTGGCCCCAGAAGTCATCGACCATCATAAAGCCGCCGTTCAGAAGGTAGGTGCGCAACGCCTGGCGTTCATCTTCTTCAAGATAGATATAGCCAGGTTCAATCACGTAGATGAACGGATAGTCGAACAGTCGTGGATCCGTCAGTTCCAGGATCACACCATCGGGATCGGTATGCAGTGAAGTCAGCTGCTGCAGGCGGTAGGAGAAATTCAGATCAGCGTCCGGATAGTCCGTGTCCCACGCCCATCGACCCAGCGATCGATAGCGGATCCGCACGAAGGTAAAGACATCTTCTCGGAACTTCTCGTCCAGCTTCCAGTCGGGAACGCCGTTTCGTTCCACTCGACCGTCGACGCCCTGCATGTTCCGATAGCGACCTCGGCCGCCGAACTGACCTCGGAACTCGCTGCGCTGAGCCACCGCGGCGGCTACAAGGCCGAGCGTCAGCAGGGTAAGTGTCACTGTCCAAACGCGTCGATCCATGCGTATCTGCCTTCGACGTCAGAATTTCCAGGAGGCTCTCACTAAATTGGAACCGCGCCCTTTCTGAGTGCTTTTGTTGAGCATCTGCAGCAAAGTGCGGCCCCAGTTTTGTTAGGCGTTCTCAATCCGAACAGGCCTCAGCAAAAAGGTTTTCGCAGATTCAGACACGGAATACCACCGATTCTCTGCGGACCGGCCATCGTTTTTTGCCTGACCGATTTCCTGCAAACAACGTTCAGGCAATGCCGACAGATTCTCCGACGGGACAGCAATTTCGTTGACATGGGAGCAGCATAATTCCAGACTCACCCGGGTAGGGCAATAATTTCGCCAGCCCGAACCGCATCCTTGTGAAGACATCAATCATGGTCGCACCACGACGGACTCCCGAAGACGCCATCAACTGTCTACTTGTTCAGCCTGAATTCCAGGCGTCAAATTTTTGGAATCTGACTGAGTCGGCCGCCACCACGGGCGCAAAAACCGTCGCACCGCCTCTGGGGTTGCTGACCGTCGCCGCTCTGCTGCCGCAGCACTGGGTCTTTACACTTGTCGATCTGAATGTGCGGCCTCTGCAGGATGCCGAATGGCAGGCGGCCGACGTCATTTGTACGGGCGGTATGATTCCGCAGCAGAATGGAATTCTGGAACTGATCGAACGCGCCAATCGAGACGGTAAGTACATCGTTGTCGGGGGTCCGGATCCCACCAGCCAGCCTGACATCTACAACAATGCAGACACAAGAGTTCTGGGTGAAGGGGAAATCACAATTCCGTTGTGGCTCGCTGCCTGGCGAGCTGGAAATCCGTGTGGCCAGTTTGAGACACCCGACAAGCCGGATGTGACATGTTCACCGACTCCGCGATTTGATCTCGTCGACTTTAAAAACTATCTCCAGGCCGGCATTCAGATTTCTCGAGGCTGTCCGTTCAACTGCGAGTTCTGCGACATCATCGAATTGTATGGCCGCATTCCTCGCAGCAAAAATGTGCATCAGGTTTTGGCCGAACTTGATCGACTGGCCGACCTGGGCTACCGCGGATGGGTGGATATTTCGGACGACAATTTTATTGGCAACAAGAAGTTCGTGAAGAAGTTTTTGACGGAACTGGAACTCTGGTGCCAGCGCCGAAACTATCCGTTCTACTTCACGACCGAAGCCTCGATGAATCTCGCAGACGATGACGAACTGCTGGAGATGATGAAGCGCTGTGAGTTCCGATTTGTGTTCATGGGAATCGAAACACCTGACCCCGATCTTCTCGCGGTGACTCAGAAGAAGATGAATTCCATGAAGCCAATCGTGGAGCGCATCCATCACGTCTATAAGCACGGGATTTCGATCTCTGCCGGCTTCATTCTCGGCTTTGACAGCGAAAAACCGGGCATCGCTGATGCCATGATTGACTGCATCGAAGAAACCGGAATCATGGTCGCCATGGTCGGGCTGCTTGTCGCATTGCCAAACACGCAGCTGACTCGCCGGTTGATGCTGGAAGGTCGCATGATTGACTGCAATCATCAGTTGTTGCCGCCATCAGACAACATCTATCGCCTGGAGAATGCCGCCAATTCTGATAACACCACCGGAGGACTGAACTTCGTCACCACGCGCGACCGAGCCGATATCTATGATGATTATCGACGAGTTGTCGGAACAGTTTATGAGCCCGCTCGGTATATGGCTCGCGTAATGCGAACGACACGTATGCTGGTTCCCGAGCGACGCCAAAAACCATCGCTGACTGAACTGATCACTATGGGAAAAGCCCTTGCAAAAATCGCGTGGTGGATGACACGCAATCCGCAGGTCCGCTGGCACTATTGGCGCAACACACTTCAATCGTTGCCGATGGGCATGGCCAAGTTTGAATTCTGTCAGTCGCACATGGCCGCATTCATGCACCTTGGAAGGCAGTCGGCTCGCGTTGGCAATGAAATGCAGGTCGGCATCGATTTCGCGAAGGACGTTGCCACATACCCTCGCAGCACACAGACCATGCCGCCTGTCGAAAGACCTTTGTTACCGATGGTGTCGGCTGGTTGCGAACTCAAAGTCTGATCATCTCGCCGATCAGCGATCGAGACTCAATCAACAGTCCGATTTCATTCTGCTGTTGAACACTACGGGAACGCCAGTCTCGGAGACGTTCGTCGGCGACGAATTCCGGCCGACGCAGCGTCTGAAGTCTCGGAGCTTTTCGCTCTGGAGGTTACGACGTGCGGTCCGACACCTCGCTCCATTTCCGGCGGCTCCAGATGTCCGGCGACTTCCTGAGTCGTCGTGGAAACCGGCTCGGACGTACGATTGAGGTCGGCATGAGACTCTTCCGGGACATCGTGATCCTTCACTTCCGAATAATCGCTGATTGCGGAATCCGACGTCGCAGCAGCGGCCACGAAGGCAGAATCCAGCAGCATGGCGTCACCAGAGACGCGTTCGGTCGTCTGTGAAATCTGCGAACTGCCGTCTTCACTTTCTGAGGACTGTGTACCGGCTTCCGTGGCGGATTCGGGCTGTCCGGCCATTCCGTCCATAGTCATCAGGTCATCAACCTGCATCAGTTCGGCAAGATCAACGGTTGCCATCCAGGAATCAGTCAAAGACTGCAAATAACTTGTGACCACCTGAGCCAGCGTCTGCTGGGCCACAACGACCTGGGCGAAGTCGATAGATTCGCCATCAATCAAGAATCGATCGTAAACACCCCGATAGACCCGTACCTGGTCGGGCAACAGATCGGTCCGATAACTTTCTGAAATGGTGCGATTCGTGGCATAGCGATTGTAGGTTTCTGCCAGCTGCGACATCAGCGTATTGTTGACGCCGCTCAGATCCTGTCGTGCTCGGACAAGTCCCGCATGGGCCGTTGTAATGTTACCCTGATTACGATTGAAGACCGGAACCGGCGCGGACAGCTGCACGTTCGTTGAATAGTCGGAAAGCGGAGTCGTATCGTCGTGCTGGAACGCGGCATACAGCGTCACGTTCGGAATTGGTACGGCTTCCTGAAGACGCAAATTGGAGCTGGAGCTGGCGATACGGGAGTTTGCTGCGATCAGGTCTGAGTGTCGCTGCAGCATTGTGACCAGAGTGTTGTAGTCGACTTCCGGAACTGGTAGCTCGGCGGAACCAGCGACGCGCTGACGGGTCATGTGTGGCATTCCCACAGCAGCGGCCAGTTGTCGCCAGGAAGCATCCAATGCGTTACCCGACTGTGTCACCGTGTTACGAGCCTGAACCGCAAAAACTCGCAGTTGCAGCGGTTCGTACGGTGCCGCTTCGCCGCCGGTCACAAGATCAATTTGCGCTCGGTAGACTTCATCGCTGAGCTTTGCGATCGCTCGATTAAACTTCAGCTGCTCCTGGGAAATCAGGACTTTGAAATAGCTCCGGCGAATGTCGCTCGCCAGTCTGATGCGAGCCTTTCGCAGGTCAGCCTGTGCGGCTCGCATTTCGTTCATGGCGACGCTTTGGGCCAGAGTCAGCTTACCGGCGGTGATAAACTCCTGTGTGAAAAACAGACCATTGTAGCCGGCCGTTTTTGCAGTCCCGATTGTATCGCCTTCATAGCCAACGGTCGGATTTGGATACAGACCGGCTTGAACAGCTTTGCCTCGTGCCTGTTCGACGTCAGCGGCGGCCTGGCGAATTACCGGACTGTTTTCCACGCCCATCTGCTGCATCGTCGCCAGTGTGAGTGGAACAGAATCCGCAGCCGGGCCTTCATGCACTTCGGCTGGCACAACGTCGGGGAACAATGCGTCCGCGAGCGAACGACGGTCTTCAACGGATTGTGTCGGATCCATGGGTGGAAGGACCAGAGGAGCCGCGTCGGACCCGGGTAGTTCCTCCGGAATATTGAAACGCCTCTGCCCTGCAGCGGGCGACACTGGTTCATCCAGGACAGATTTTTCTGCTGAGGCAGAGGATGCAGAAACTGTCTTCTCGGAAAATTCTTTTTCCGGCACGGGCGTCGTGTCGGCGAAAGTGGCGCCACGCGCCGCGAACAACGACGTGCAACACTGGTGAACGGACTGGCATCCAGCTGCTGAAAACAGAAGGGCAGCACCGATCAGCAGCGGCTCCACGGCTCGATTTTTCATTTGAATTTCGCTCCATCGAACAAAGCAATAGTCTCCATCCTTGAGACATGGTGTGTTAATCGACGGTTCTAAATGTGCAACTGAAACACGTCATGCCGACATTCCTGAACGTGTCTGTCGTGTGGCCCATTCCTCTGTCAGAGCCGGATCAATCGGAACAATGCGTCCCTTTTTTTCCGCTGCGATTGCTGCAAACATCACAACTTCACAATGCTCGACCGGAGTATTGCAGGAGCAATTCTGCCGAAAGCAGGCATTTCGAGAGAGGTCCTGCTAACATTCCGCCCACTGAAATGGGTCAATTGTTTGTCTTTGATACAGCGTTGGAATATGTCGCAACGAACACTTCGCATCGCCACTCGAACCAGTGCCCTCGCCTTATGGCAGGCTCACTATATGGCCGACCGGCTGAGGTCACTTCCGGAAGCTCCCACCGTCGAACTGGTACCGATTATCACATCGGGAGACGCCAATCAGACCGATGCACTTCGCCAGTTTGGCGGCACCGGCGTGTTCACTCGAGAGGTTCAGCGAGCGGTGCTGGATGAGCGGGCTGATCTTGCCGTCCACAGCCTGAAAGACCTGCCGACGCAATCGGCCGATGGTCTGCTGCTGGCGTGCGTTCCAGAACGAGCGCCGCGTTGTGACGCACTTCTGCTGCCGGTGAACGCTGCTCCCATCTCATCAATTGCAGATCTGCCGGCCAACGCCCGAATCGGAACCGGAAGCCCGCGTCGTCAGGCTCAGCTGCTGCACCTGCGGCCCGATCTGCAGCTTCTTGAGATCCGCGGAAACGTTGACACTCGCCTGCGCAAACTGGATGAGGGCCAGTACGATGCCATCATTCTGGCCGAAGCCGGATTGACTCGACTGGGCCTTGGTGCCCGGATCTCTCTGATGCTGAAGCCGCCCATTTTGTTTCCCGCCGTTGGCCAGGGTGCGCTGGGCATCGAATGTCGAGAAGACGATCAGGAAACTCGACAGCTGCTGAGTGCGATCATCTGCTCCACAACGCATGCCGAAGCTTTGGCCGAACGGTCACTTCTTAGAACTCTGCGAGCCGGATGTCACGCACCGCTGGGCGTCTGGTGCACAATTGCGGATACCAAACTGACACTCACCGGCGTCCTGCTCAGCCTGGATGGAGTGACTCGCATTGAGCAGTCGGCGGAAGGCAGCATCGACTCTCCCGAAGCGGTCGGAGTCGCTGTAGCCGATCATTTGCTGGCTGCCGGCGGCGAATTTCTTTTAGCACCAGAGACAGACACGCCCAACTAGTTTCGCCTGTTCTGGATCGTATCAAAATGAAAAGGCCGACCTGATGTCTTCCGTTGGGAAGCATCGGGCCGGCCTTTAGTTTTTGTATGCTGCAGAAACAGCAGTTTATGCGAACAGTTCCATCGCTGCGTCGTATTTGACCATTTCGCGAGGCTGATTCAAGTGGTTGTAAACTGTGCGGCGAGGAAACAGGCCGACCGAATGGTAGATCGATGCCAGCAGTTCGCCTGGATGAACAGGGCTATCCGCTGGTGCCGAAGCCGTATCGTCAGACTTCCCGTGCACATATCCACGCTTCATTCCGGCACCTGCAACCACACCGGTGTAGCAGTACGGCCAATGATCGCGACCGTCATCGCTGTTACTGTTGCCAGAAGTGCTGACGCCGCGTTTAGGGCTTCGACCGAATTCACCCACTGCGATAACAAGGGTTTCTTTCAGCAGACCGCGTTCGTCCAGATCTTCAAGCAGCGTAGAGAGAGCGGAATCCAGCATCGGCGCTGACTGATCCTTCATGCGTGCACTGAGACCCGAATGGACGTCCCACGAATGATTGTCGCTGTTGGCAACTTTCGGCCAGTTCACTTCGACGACGCGAGTTCCCGCTTCGACGAGGCGGCGGGCCAGCAGGCAGCTTTGACCAAAGGTATTCTTGCCGTACTTTTCTCGAAGCTCATTGGATTCAGCGCTGAGATTGAATGCTTCGCGAGCCTTTCCGGACAGCACCAGAGACAGTGCTTTCTCGTAGTACTCATTCAACGCATACTGCTCAACGGCACGGTCCAGATTCTTCATACCTGCGTTGACGGTGTCACGCAGAGAAGCTCGACGCTGCAGACGATCCAGCGGAACTTCCTGACGCAAAGTCAGATCGTCCACACGGATGCGTTCCATCTTGGCCATATCCATGTCGTCGCCGGCCGGATACAGATAGTACGGATCGAAGGCTCGGCCCAAAAATCCAGCGGTGCCGGCTTTGCCAATGACGTTGCTTTCCTGCAGCGGGCGAGGCATCATGACAAACGGTAACATTGGCGTCTGAAGCGGCTTCAGCTTGACGATGTTGGAGCCGAAGTTTGGGAAGTCCTTTGGACTTGGTGGTTCCAGCTGACCAGACGGACTGACATTGTCGGCGGTATAACCGGTCAACATCTGATAAATCGCGGCCGTGTGATTGAACAGCCCGATCGGTGTGTAGCTGAGCGAACGGATCAGAGTGGCTCGATGAATCTGCTGAGCCAGTTTCGGCATCAGTTCTGTAAACTGACAGCCCGGAATCGAAGTGTCGATGGGCTTAAAAATGCTTTTCACATTGTCAGGTACGTTGGTTTTTGGATCCCACAGATCCAGGTGACTTGGTCCGCCCTGAAGATAAAGCATGATCACGCTTTTGGCCTGACCAAAACCTTTGCCACCGTAGCGTGCTTCTTCGTCGCTGACTTCTGCGCCTTTCGCGGCGTTCTCAAGAAGCGTTGCCACACTCAAACCAGCCAACGCGGAACTGCCGACTCTCAGGACTGCCCGTCGCGAATATCCATCGCATGTGTCTTTGCCATAGCGTCCGGGGATTACAAGCATCGTGAGCTCCTGATTGGGGCGGGCGAAAGTCGTGGAGCAGTCGAAGCGATTTTGAGAAATCCGCTTATCTGATCCCTGAGGGACTCTGAGTGTACGGAAGCAGGCTTCGAATCTGCAATCGTTTCCAGGCCAGAATAAGGGAATGACGGAATGTCTTCCGGACCGTCCGCAACCCGTCACACCCCGAATTTCCTGCGTTTTCCGCAGAGTCCCCCTCGGAGCCTGAGACTCTGGCCGATTCAGTCGCGGAATTCATCGGCGGGAAACCGGCAGTAGAGGAGGGCCGCGATGGAAAATCGGCTAGCGCCTCAGGCTCAGGGAAGCGGGGGACTTTTTCACGATCTTGATGCTGTTTCTTCTGGTGGATTTTGGCAGACGCGGCGTAAGATGTGAGTGAGAAACCTCGAACATTCTGGCCAATGTCATCACGCATTCCGATCTGAATCCCATGATCGTTCACCGAAATCGAACGGCAGTTCAACGCGGCACCGCAACAATCCTGTTGCTGGTGGGTGCGTGGATTGCGTCGACCGGTGCGGCGTCGGCTTCGTGCGGAGACTACGTTCATCGACGGAACGCGGTTTC
>QWOO01000289.1 GCA_003669615.1 Planctomycetota bacterium | reverse complement strand
CTGGGGCATACATCCGCAAGTTGGTCAATCGCACTTTGCTGTGTTCGAACTCACAGAGCCGCTGCAGGTTCCTGCGGGGACTCGCTTCAATATCCTGCTGCGACAACTGCATGGCGGCGGCCATATTCTTGGGCGGTTTTCGCTGTCGGTGACTGATTCTTCTGCGGACATCACGACCGCTAGACCTTTGGATGTCGATCAGGTTCTGAAGACAGCGCCTGACCAGCGAAGCCCAGAACAAAGACTGCTTTTGTCCGCTCACTTGCTGGATCAGGTGGCCACCGCTGAGTTGCAGACTTTGCCGGCTTCGTCAAAAGTCTACGCGGCAGGTGTTCGTGCTCAGAATGAGCGAGGCACGATCGTCTTCACTGAGCCGCGAACGATTCGTGTTCTGCGGCGAGGCGATCTGGACAAGCCCGGTGATGAGGTTGGGCCGGGAGCGTTGTCGGCAGTGGCCGCTCTGCCGGCTCGTTTCGAGATAGCTGATCCGAAAAACGAATCTCTGCGTCGCGCAGCGTTGGCTGACTGGATCGCGCATCCGGATAACCCGCTGACGTGGCGCAGCATTGTTAATCGAACGTGGCATTATCACTTTGGACGCGGCCTGTGTGATACGCCGGGCGATTTCGGACGCATGGGTGGCGTTCCGTCGCATCCGGAACTCATCGACTGGCTTGCTGTCTGGTTTCGAGATGACGCCCGAGGATCGCTTAAACAGTTGCATCGTCTGATGGTTACCTCTGACGCTTACAAGCAGTCTTCAGCGCAGCGCGATGATATGGCGGCCATTGATACGGACAATCGGTTTCTGTGGAAGATGAATCGACATCGGCTCGATGCGGATAGCGTTCGGGATGCGGTAACCTCTGTCAGCGGGCAGCTGGATTTGACGATGGGAGGCCCCGGCGTTTCACATTTTCTCAGCAGTCCCGGTCCACAGCTGACGCCCGTGCTGGACTACGAATCGTTTGACTGGAACACTGCCGGCGCTAATCGTCGCAGCATCTATCGCGTTGTCTGGCG
This sequence comes from Planctomycetota bacterium, assembly GCA_003669615.1. Lineage (GTDB taxonomy): Bacteria > Planctomycetota > Planctomycetia > Planctomycetales > Planctomycetaceae > SXXK01. The sequence goes on along the minus strand of QWOO01000289.1, from coordinate 10,419 downwards.
AGGCATTCAGGATCCGTTTATGGAAGCGCTGGATTTTCCCGACATGGGCTCATTGTCGCCGGTCCGTGGCTTTTCAGCGTCGCCGCTTCAGTCACTGGTGTTGTGGAACAATAAGTTCATGCTGTACCACGCCGAGAAATTCGCCGGTCGACTGGAATCTTTTGGTGGCTCCGTGACCGAGCAGATCGTGGCCGGAGTGCGCATTTGCTGGCTGCGAGACCCTTCTGCAGACGAACTGGCTGAGTTGAAATTGCTGGCCGAGTCCGACGGGATGCCGACGGTCTGTCGCGTGCTTCTGAATTCCAGCGAATTTCTGTTCGTCGATTGATGACAGTGTGGACGCGTCTCACTGGTCCCCGACCTGAGCACTCGACCACCTTACAAAAAAGGCAAACACTTGCCTCCACAGGCTTGCAGGTATCGCCTGTTCGCTGTCACATTATCGACCCGTACCACGCGAAGAACGAGATACCGACGCGGGCAAGAGTTTGGTTGACGAATCTGCATTACAGATCTCGTCAGACGGCCTCTTGTCATCCGCAGTGAAGTTTCGTTTCTTCAGCCGTTTCATTTCACTGGATGTGTGCTTCGTCACACTCTTTCACTCGCATATTCAAGGACCCACCCCTGTGAAAGTTGCGATCACTGACTACTCGTTTCCCGACCTTGGACTTGAAGAAGCGATTCTGCTGCCTGCAGGGCATGAGATTGCCGCATGGAAAGAAAAGAAGACCGCGGGCGAGTTACCGGCGCTGGTCAGCGATGCCGATGCTGTGATCTCTCAGTTTGCGCCGGTAAATGCAGATGTTATCGCTTCCATGCAGAAAGCACGCGTGATCGTGCGGTATGGAATTGGCGTTGATAATGTGGATCTGGCGGCCGCTCGTGCTAAAGGAATTCCCGTCTGCAACGTTCCCGATTATTGCATCGACGAAGTGGCCGACCACACGCTGGCCTTTCTGCTGGCCACAGTGCGCCAGGTAGTCACCAGCAACAACAGCGTGAAAGCTGGAGTGTGGGGTTTGGCGGCTCCGCTGAATCAGTTCAAAGCCGTGAAGGAACTGACAGTCGGGGTCGTGGGCTTTGGACGAATCGGCCGCGAAGTGGTTTCCCGATTGCGACCATTTCGTTGTCGCATTCTTGTGAGTGATCCGATTGCATCGCCGTCCGACATCGAACAGGCCGGTGCGACGCCGGTGAGTTTGTCGCAGCTGCTGGCAGAATCCAGCGCCATCACTCTGCATTGTCCTTCTACCGCGGAAACTCGCGGGATGTTGAATTCAGAATCGCTGGCGTTGACGCGTCCAGGTCTGATTGTGATCAATCTGGCGCGAGGCGATTTGATTGATCCGGACGCGTTGACCGCTGCTCTGCAATCTGGCCACGTGTCCGCCGCCGCTCTGGATGTTTTCAATCCGGAGCCTATTCCAGCGGATCATCCGATTCGCAAAATGGACAACGTGATTCTGGCCTCGCACATTGCTTCCGTCAGCGGTCCTGCGGTCACAAAACTTCGACAGACTGCGGCGAAACTGGCTCTGATGGCGATTAACGGCGAGCCGTTGCCGAATGTGGTGAACGGCGTTTCGCCGACGCAGCCACGCTGACACATTTCGATGGGAATCCGTGAGTTCCGCGTGAATGCCTGAGCTGAGTTCTGGCGTCCGATGCGTTTTGCAACTGTACATGGGGAAGTTGACATGCAGAAGATATCCGTGTTTCAGTCGGTGCTTCGCGGTTCCCTGATGCTTCTTCCGGCGTGGCTGCTGGTTCAGGCCGCGAGTGCTCAGGAAGCGACGGTGCGGTTCATTGATTGCTCGCTGCTGGTCGCTCCAGAATATCCGGCAACCTGGCCGACTCACCCGTTTCCTCGTTTTCAACTGATTCACGAGCAGACCATCGGGCAGAACAGCCCGTTTAATCTGGATGTGCTTTTGATCGATGGAAACACGGGAACCCAGATGGATGTGCCGCCTCATTCGGTTGCACGTCCGGAACTGAAAAAAGAAAAGTCAGGGCCGTTCGGTCTTTCTTACACGGACAGGATTGAGCCCTGGCAGTTTGGTGGTGAAGCGTGCGTTGTCGATGTGCGAGATCTTCTGGATCAGGCTCCGCTGGGTGTCAGTCCTCTGGTGATGCCGGCTCATATCGAACGGTTCGAGAAACAGTACCGTCCCCTGAAGTTTGGCGACGTTGTGTTGTTTCGCAGCGACTACTCGGACAAATACTATCGCCCGTTACCTGAAGGTCATCGATACATTGCCGACGTGGTGGATCGTCAGGCTCCCGGCTATCCGGATCCGGGTCCGGAAACGATGGAATTCCTGGCGACTCGGAAAGTGATGACGCTTGGTACCGACAGTGCCAGTATGGGGCCGATGCCGACGCTGGCCGAGCCGACTCATTATGCGGGACTGCGACATGGGATGATCTGGACAGAAGGTGCAACGAATCTCGGACAACTGCCTCCGACCGGCGCGTTTTACTGCATGTTGAGTCCCAGGCATGCAATGGGGCCTTACAGCGAAACACGCGTCTTTGCGATCGCCGGTGGTGACCTTCCGAAGCGATTGATTGATGCCACGCGACAGAAAAAGGTGGTCGATCTTTCGCCAACTCTGGCGATGAATTTGCCAGTCACCAATCCTGGCTCACTCGCCGGTCGGCATCGACAGGTGTACGTCAAAGTCGATTTTTTGTACTCACCGGATCTCGACATGTGGCACCACACGCATCTGATGGATGCCACCGCGGGAACTCATCTGGTAACGCCTTCGTTTGCACTTCCGCCTGCCGGAGCTGCTGTAGAATATTCTCCAGAAGTTCGTGGCTGGCTGGCTGAGTATGAATCACAGTTCGGGGCACGAGGATTCAGCAGTCGCACTGTGGAACAGGTACCGCTCGACTGGACCTGCGGTTCTGCACGAATCGTTGATGTGACTTCCCTGGTTGGCACCACTGAAGCGTCGCAATGGCCAGCATCGCCAGAGATCACTGTGGAAATGCTGAAGGCCAACGAGACTCAGAACGGCGAGTTTCAGCCGGGGCAAATTGTTGTGTTCCGCACAGGTCATCTGGACACACACTTCAAGCCTTCCCCGGACGACAAGGGTGTCTGGTCAGATCCGTTGACAGGCAAATCCGAAGGCTGGCCGGCCCCCGGGCCAGCGGCTGTCATGTATTTACAGAGCAAAGGGATTCGATGCGTGGCCACAGACGCTCCGGATCTTGGAGGCGTGGATGCTCGTCGAGCACTGATGACTTACTGGGCACTCGGCAGCAAAGACATGGTAGGAATTGAATTCCTTCACAATGTTGCCGCAATGACTCCGGATGCCTACTTCCTGTTCGCGGCCATTCGCATTCGCGACGCTCATGCCGCTCCCGGCCGCGCGATCGCAATTGAGTGAGCTTTCCCACGGGCCTGCTTGCTTTAGAGTTGGATGCGGACCGGGTTCTGAACTCTCAAGAGTCCAGCTACGGTTTGGTAGAGGGCGGGGCTGATCTGGCGGCTGACCATTCAAATGGCCACACGCGGCCGTTGAAGTTGCACCATTCTCCATGCTGCGAGATGGATGGGCCGGAGGCAAAGGACCGGCAGGCAAAGAAACGCGGATGAGACTCACCAACTCGGAGACATCCGTGCTCCGAGTTGAATAAGTCTCTCCGTTTTCACCAAACAAAAAGGACTTGAAAGCGTGTACGCAAGTCCGGTCGCATGGTGAACCAGCCGCAATCCGTCACGCCCGGTAGAATCAGGGTGTAGATACCGGAACTGCGTCACACAGGGAGAGATATGGAAATGTCCGACGGTAGAGAGACTCGAAAAAAAGTCGCGATGAAAACTTTTCCAAATTGCTTTGTCCCGTTCGTTTCTATCGTTGCTGCAGTCATCTGGATGGGTTCTTTCGTGTTTTTGCACAGGGCATTATTCCTTCCGTCTTGCCCAGGGGAACGCATGCCCATTTAGCGTTATGTACATCGGTTTTTACTGGCTGCGTAATGATTCTTCACGATGCGGAGCGAGGCTAAGATGGTTGAACTGAGGGCATCCGTAAACTTACCCAGGAGAATATTGAAGAATTCGAAATGATACCTCATCGTCGGGGCTTTTAAGCCTTCTTTTCGAGATACCTTGGCAACGTCTTCGCGTCGTTTTCTATATTGGACTCAGGCTCAGACATGCAGGATTCGAGTTCGATTTCAGAATGGATTATTGGGCTGCGTGATTCTGGTGACGAGATTTCCGCGCTGAAGCTGTGGGAACGCATCAATCCCCGAATTGGCAAAGCACGCAGCAACGATTCCTCCCGATGTTTTGTCAGTGATTCAGCGGATGACCGACTACAATCCTGCATCGCGGTTTCAGCCTGCCTTCGAACAGTCCTGGCCAAAGGTGCCATGGCTGACAGTTGCCATGACGTTCAATCCCACACTCCGCGCGAGCGTAATTCAGGCGGACGGAAAAATCATGGCAGGTCTTTTCTTGTGGCGACCTGACGATGCTGCACAGGACAATGCAATGCTGGAGATAAACTCGGGGCTTCAGAATTGAACATCACTGCGTTTTAGTCCGTCGACCGATCATTTGATTGCGATGTCCCAGACAGGCGTGTGCATCGCGGACTCAATTTCCGGCAAGATCCTTACCAGGGAAGACGGGCCACTGTTTGCAAGTGCTCAGCTTCAGTTCTCTGACGACGGACACCAGCCAGCGTTTTTCAACGTGACGGAAGTGCGGCTGTTCGATCTGAAAACAGGCATGTGGATCGGACAACCACTGCTGTCGGACAACGGAATTCTGCTGGCATCACCGCTGCCAAAGGAGGCCTCAGTCCTGATTGTGGAACAATCCGGTGCAATTCGAAAGCTGCCAGTCCAGGCTGCGACGACAAATCCTGATGTCAAAGCGCCCTCTGCAAACTCCGGCGAGCTGTTACAGCAAACCGCCGTGCTGACCGCTGCCGCCTTTCGGCACTCGACTGGTCGACTGCTGGTCGGCACCAAGGATGGCTGATTAGTATCACTGCTCGTGCCCTAAAAAAGTGGAAAGCTGCCAGTTCGCTGATCACAAGTCCGCTGACGCGACATTCGAATACACAACGCCGGATGCCAGTTGAGTCTTCAATACATCGCCAGGCTTTACATCATCTGCATTGCGCAGAACCCGGCCGTCAGAAGTTTGCGTCAATGAGTAGCCTCTGGAAAGTACCTGCAACGGACTCAGCGCCTGCAGCGAAGCGGCAATGTGCTTCAGACTGTGTCTGTGCCTTTCAGTGATCAGATTGACGGCTCTTGTGGCTCGCTCGGCCAGCAGTTCACAGTCCATGCGTCTCTGGTCCACAAGAGTCATGGGACGCTGGATTACCGAGCGTGCTTCAATAGCGCTGAGCCTCAGGCGGACTTTCTCCAGCCTGTCACGCAAAACCTGTCGCAGACGCTGTGCTGTATTCAGAAGCCCGTCCCGCAGGTCTCTGGCCGACGGGACCACCAGTTCCCCGGCTTCACTGGGGGTGAGCGCTCGGCGATCTGCCACAAGGTCCGCAATGGAAACATCGATCTCGTGACCGACCGCAGCGATGACCGGAACACGGCATGCGACAATTGCGCGAGCGACAACTTCGGTGTTGAAACACCACAGATCTTCGAGACTTCCACCGCCTCGTCCGGTGATCACCACATCCACATCAGGAATTCTGTGTACCATTTTCAGGCCCCGCGCAATGTCCTCCGCCGCTCCTTCGCCCTGGACTCGCACCGGGAGAATCACAATTCGCGCGGCAGGCCAGCGACGAGTGATCACCTGGATCATATCCCGAACTGCTGCGCTGCTGGGACTGGTCACCAGTGCAATGCGTCTGGGGATTCGCGGAAGTGGTCTCTTGCGGGCGGTCTCAAACAAACCTTCCGCCGCCAGCTTGTCTCGCAGCTGGCGAAACGCCATTTCCAGTTCGCCAACGCCCTGCGGCATCAGGCTGGCGATTGAAAACTGGCAGGTGCCGCGGGCCACATAAACCTGCAACGATCCGGTCGCGAGGCACTTCATGCCGTCGGTTGGTTCAAACCGCATTCTTGCCGCCGCGCTGCGCCAGATGACCGCGCTGATTTCCGCCTGATCATCCTTGAGCGTCAAATACCAATGTCCGGACGGGCTCTTGCGGCAGTTGGAAATTTCACCTTCCACAATGCATGGGGGCAGAGCGGTTTCCACAACCTCTTTGAAGGCATTGACGAGTTCAAAAACACTAATCACCGGAAGATCGGACATCCTGTCACTCCTCAGCAGCACCAACGCCGGACGCATTGCTCGTAAAGATCGGTCCCACGCTGCAACTGATCCAGACTGATCCATTCGTCATCCGTATGGGCCTGTGCAATGTCGCCAGGGCCAAAGACCACGATGTTTTTAAGCTCCGTAAAAATCGCCCCATCTGTACCGTAAGCTACCGTACGTGGAGCGGAGTGAGACGTGAGCGTGAGCAGTTCCTGCACAAACGGATTGGACGGATCTGTGTAGAGCGGCTCACCGGAAAACAGCACGTCAAATTTTAGTCCATGCTGAATCGCCAGAGCTCGCATGCGTTCCACCATGGCATCCGCGTTCTGTCCGGGCATCGGACGAAAATAAGCGTGACACTCCGACTGAGCCGACGTAATGTTGATTCCGGTGTTGGTATCTTTGATAACGATGTTCAGCGTCGGCGAGCTCGGGGAAAATCGCTTATCCTGCCACGTTGCAGACGTCTCCATCTCCTCGTGGATCCGACCAATCTCCGACAGAAACGGAATCAGTGCCATGTTCGCATTGATGCCGACTCCCATACTGGAATGAGCCGCTCGGCCGATCGATGTGGCCTTGATCGCACGGCCGCCTTTGTGAGCGTGGACGACTTCCAGCAACGTCGGTTCACCGATAATGGAATTGGCCTGCCCCCGTACGATCTCACGATAAATCTCAGACGACTGAACAACCCTGGCAGCGCCTGCCATGCCGATTTCTTCGTCGGCCGTGGCCACGTAATACACCGGTGCCGTCAGCCTTGTGTGCTGCAGAGCCTCGGCGGCGGCCAGCATGCAGGCCAGCGAACCTCGCATGTCGCATGAGCCGCGGCCGTAGAGCCGTCCGTCGCTGATGTGCGGTGTCCATGGGTCGGCAGCGGAGAAGCTCCATGAGTTCACTGGAACGACGTCCGTATGCCCAAAATACGCCAGACCGCTGCCTGTGGACGGGCCTTTTCTTGCAACAACGCAGCACTTCTGCACGCCGCGGTCATCCGGATACTGCAGCAACTCCGTTTCGAAATCCAACTTCTTCAGCCACACTTCAACGCAGTCGGAGATTGCCCGATTCGATTCAGTGCTGACAGAAGGAAACGGAATCAGTTCCTGAAGATAGTCAACGGCTCGCATGAGTATTGCACACCGGCAGATGGATAATTTCTGAGACCGACGAACGATGCATGATCATCGTTCGAAACGCAAGCCATTCCGAGAACACCATCGGCTGATTGTGCGAATGATCCCAGTCTGAGACACTCTGCCTTCCTGTTACAGCGGATAATCACCATGCCTGAGCCTGCGTGGTTTCGTGTCGACACTATTGATCAACTGATCACGGAGGAAGCTCATGTTCACAGCGTTCCATAAATTTGCTTCGATAAGTTGACTGGCAAAGAGATTTGGCGAGCACTGAATGGTGCGGACGCCGGCTATTGTCCGCCCGTGATTTACGAATTTGGTGGACGTCGGCAGCTGATCATCTGGCATCCCGCTGCCATTGCTTCGCTGGATCCGGAAACAGGAAAAGTACTGTGGGAGATTCCCTGGGCGATCAAGGCCGGCCTTTGCATTCCAATGCCCCGCAAGATTGACGACCGCTTGTTCCTGACTTCCTTCTATGAAGGTCCTCGCATGCTGCAGGTGGGTGCAGACGGCGCTGAGATTCTCTGGAAGGGAAATGGGGTCAATGAAGAAAAAACGGACAAGCTGCATTCGATTATGTCGACTCCAGTTGTCACGGAGACAAGTATCTTTGGAGTCTGCAGCTACGGTCAGCTGCGAGGTCTGAAAACCAGCACGGGCGAACGTGTCTGGGAAACGCTGGACGCGACGGGACGTGGGCGATGGTGGAATGCGTTTATCATTCCGCAGGGCAACCGATACTTTCTTCATAACGAACAGGGCGATCTGATCATCGCCAATCTCACGGATACAGGGTACGAAGAAATCAGCCGTGCAAAGCTGATCGAACCGACGCGCCCGGTCCAGCGACGAATGACCATCTGGTCGCACCCCGCATTCGCGATGAAAAGCGTGTTCGCCCGCAACGATAAAGAACTCATTCGAGTGGACCTGTCGAAATAAACCTCGGAACAAATCCGCTTGTTACCGTGTTTGTGCTGGTATTCCGAAGGCCGCGAAATTCGCTTCCCGGATCCTGAGTCTGGTATAATCGCCTGTTGAATCAGGCGATATCAGAATGAACTTGAAGGGAATTGTTTCATGACTGCCGCGTCGACCAACGAACCGGGCATTCAAAAACAACGGCATGAAGAATTGAAGCTTCAGGTCAGCGGCATGACGTGCGCTGGCTGTGCGTCGTCGATTCAAAATGCTCTGGAAAGTCGCTCTGACGTGACCTCGGCGAGTGTTAGTTTCGCGGCCGGGATAGCTACAATTCAGGGAGATGGGTTGAGTGCCGAATCGCTCGTAAAGACCTTGCAATCTCGCGGCTTTACAGCCACCGTGATGGATGTGTCGGACGGCTACAGCGACGGCAGCGCCATTGAACGTCAGCAGAAAACAAACGAGCGTACGTGGCGTCATCGAGCGATCCTGGGAATGGGCCTCTGGGCGCCGCTCGAAATCTTCCACTGGGTCGCGACGGCCACGCACTGGCATCCGGTGTGGATGCCCTGGATGATGTTCGTCGGAGCCTTGGTGGTCATCGCTTTCGCCGGCTCTGAATTCTATCGGTCGGCCTGGAACGCCGCGCGGCGCGGGACGACCAACATGGACACCCTGATTTCGCTCGGGGCTACAACCGCGTTCGTCTATTCGTCAATAGTGCTGTTCCTTCGACTGCCGCATCCGATGTACTTCGCCGAAGCAGCCGGTCTGCTGGGCATTGTGAGTCTCGGTCACTGGTTCGAAGCTCGCGCGAGTGCTCGTGCGGGATCCGCCGTGCGTGAACTTCTGCAGATGCAGCCGGAAACGGCGGAAGTGCAGCGCGATGATGGTAGTTCGCAGATCGTTGCCAGTCTCGAGATCACTTCCAACACACGGCTGATCATTAGGCCTGGTGGACGAATTGCGGTGGACGGGATTGTGGTTGAAGGTCAGTCCGCAGTGGATGAGTCCATCGTTACCGGTGAATCCCTGCCGGTAGAGAAATCAGTTGGCGACACCGTGGTCGCGGGATCGATCAACACGAATGGTCATTTAATTATTAAGACCACAGTCGATGGCCGCAACACCACAGTCGCGAGGATTGCTGATCTGGTTCAAAAGGCTCAGACCAGCCGTGCGCCGGTGCAACGTCTGGCAGACAGGATTTCGTCTGTGTTTGTGCCGACTGTGCTGTTCCTTGCGCTAATCACGGTACTGGGCTGGTGGGCGGCCGGAGATTTGTCCACCGGTATTATTTCGGCCGTCGCTGTGCTGATTATTTCCTGCCCGTGTGCTTTGGGTCTGGCAACTCCGATGGCTGTGATGGTGGGGACCGGCGCTGCAAGCCAGCGAGGCATTCTCATTCGAAATGCAGAGACGCTCGAACGCATCGGCAAGGCGACTCATGTTGTGTTCGACAAAACGGGAACACTCACCGTCGGGCAGTTGGAAGTCACTGATATCGCAGCGGAAGCCGGATCTTCTGTCGATGATGTCCTGCGGTTTGCAGCGGCGGTGGAAGGTCCGGCCGAGCATCCGATTGCTCGTGCGATTTTTCGTGAGTCCATCGCGAGAGGCATCAAGGTTTCCCCGGTGACTGCGTTTCTCGCTGTGCCTGGCTCGGGCGTGAAAGGTTCCGTTGAGGGACATGAAGTGACGGTGACTCGTGACGAAACCGCGACTGTCCAGGTAACGGTCGATCAGCGGCGGATCGGAACACTGACGCTGGCAGATCGACTGCGTCCGGATGCGGCGACCGCGATTCAGTCATTAAAACATCAGGGTGTTCGCGTAGCCATGCTGTCCGGCGATAAAGTCACCACCGCACTGGTGCTCGGTCGACAGCTGGGACTGCAGGACCACGAGATCATGGGCGAGGCAACTCCGGCATCGAAGGCTGCATGGATTCAAAAGCAGGGGCGCAATGTCGTGATGGTCGGTGACGGACTGAATGACTCTGCCGCGCTGGCCACTTCCGGTTTGGGAGTAGCGCTGGCCACAGGAACAAACGTCGCGATGGAAGCTGCTGCG
>QWOO01000350.1 GCA_003669615.1 Planctomycetota bacterium | reverse complement strand
GTACTCGGCCCCTTGGCTTCCGGGCGCATTGGTCTGATCTATCGCGGCGAGGAAATGGTCTTCGGAATTCCAATCCCTTTTTTTTTGCTGGTCGCCATCGGAATTGTTTCCGCAATTTTTCTGAGCCGCACTATATGGGGCCGCTATCTGTTGGCCCTCGGCCGAAATGAAGAGGCCGCGCGATTCAGCGGAATCAACACGAACCGCGTCACCCTGATGGCATATGTTATCTGCACGGTCCTTGCGGCAGTCGGTGGAATGTTGTTCGCACTCGACTCCACGTCAGTGTCTCCATCCAGCTTTGGTAACTCATACGAACTCTACGCCATTGCTGCCGCCGTTCTTGGAGGCTGCAGTCTGCGAGGCGGTGAAGGTTCCATTTTCGGCGTTGTCATTGGCACGGCAGTAATGCAGGTGCTGAACAATTTGATCACACTTCTGAAGATTCCTCAATCGCTGGAATACACCATCATCGGCGGTGTAATTCTAATTGGCGTGCTGGGAGATGAGTTCGTTCGGCGAGCCGCTGCGAAACGACGGCTGCGACAGAGCCTGTAATTGCCTGGTCGGACACTTTTCACGTCGTGAAAAGTGCCTTGTATGCGGAGTCCCGTTTCTGCGTACGGCCGTCAGCATTCGACGGGTTGCTGTTGTTTGATTAACCTACCCACGCCTGTGACTGGATTCGCGGGCCATTTTTGCTTCATTCACTCGATAATTTCAGCGATCTCCATGACCACAGAACTTCCCAAGACTTACGAACCGGCCGCCGCACAGACTCGCTGGGTGGAACACTGGCTGAGTCAGGGCTATTGCAACGCGGATCCGACTCCGGGCAAGGAGTCGCACACAATCATGATCCCGCTGCCGAACGTGACAGGAGCCCTGCACATGGGCCATTGTCTGAACGGCACGATTCAGGACCTGCTGACTCGCTGGCGTCGCATGCAGGGCCGGGAAGCTCTGTGGATGCCGGGCACCGACCACGCCGGCATTGCGACTCAGGCCGTTGTCGAACGCCGCATGCTGGAAGAAGAAAAGCTGACGCGACATGACATCGGTCGCGATGCACTGGTAGCGCGCATCTGGAAATGGAAAGACGAATACGAAGCCCGCATTCTGAATCAGCTGAAGCAGATTGGATCCAGCTGCGACTGGCGACGCGTCCGCTTTACTCTGGATGAGGTCTGCAGCAAAGCCGTGCGCAGAACGTTCTTCAAGATGTTCAGCGACGGTTTGATCTATCGCGGCAAGCGACTGGTGAACTGGGATACGTACCTGCAGACCGCCGTTGCTGATGATGAAGTGTTTACGGAAGATATCAACGGCAGTTTCTGGACGATGAATTATCCGGTTGTTGAAAGTGTCGGCGTTCGCTCCGCGAACGCAATTCCTTTCGCGGAGCGAAAGGCGACTATGGACGACAACTGGCAACCAACGGGCACGCGAATCTCGTTCTCAACGACTCGCCCTGAAACTATGCTGGGCGATACGGCGGTTTGCGTTCATCCCACCGACGAACGTTACACAGATCTCATCGGCAAGCATGTGATGATTCCGGCGAACGGCCGCATCATTCCGATTGTGGCCGACGCTTTGCTGGCTGACAAAACGCTGGGCACGGGAGCCGTCAAAGTGACTCCGGCTCACGACCCGAACGACTACGCCTGCTGGGGACGCAACAAGGACAAGATGGGCGAGCCGATCAGTATCTTGAACTCCGACGGCACGATCAACGAGAACGGCGGCGAGTACGCTGGGCTTGATCGGTTTGAGGCTCGCAAGAAGATCGTCGCGAAGATGGAATCGCTCGGTCACCTCGAGAAAGTCGAAGACCGCATCATTCCGATGAAGTACAGCGACCGCTCGAAGACAGCGATTGAGCCGTTTCTCAGCGATCAATGGTTCGTGAAGATGGACACGCTGGCTCAGAACGCCATCGATGCGGTGGAAGATGGGCGAGTTCGCTTCTTCCCGCAGCGATACGCCAAAACGTATGTCGACTGGCTCGCCGAAAAACGCGACTGGTGCATCAGCAGACAGTTGTGGTGGGGACACCGGATTCCGGTTTGGACCGCCACGTTCAAAAGCACGGACGAGGTGCATCGGGCTCTTGAAGAACTTCGCCATCCGAATGGATTCACCTTCGCAAAGGTATCAGAGTCCGATCCGTTGACGGTTCTCCTTTGCCTTGACGATCACTTTGATGATTCGGACGACACATTTCACATGCGTCTGGCGAAGATGGGCTTCATTCAGGACCCCGACGTCCTCGACACATGGTTCAGTTCCGCACTATGGCCGCATGCGACGCTGGGCTGGCCGGACCTGGAACACAATCCGCCGATGCAGCCGGCCGCTGGCGCGGCATCTGAAATTTCAAATTTGAAATCTCAAATTGAATCGCAGTCCGAAAACCTCAAACCGAAAACCTCAAACGAAGTCCTCGACTTCTTCTACCCCGGCTCGGTCCTCGTTACCTCCCGCGACATTATCACGCTGTGGGTTGCGAGAATGGTGCTCACGGGGCTCTACAACATGGGTGACGTGCCGTTTAAGCATGTCTACATCCATCCGAAGATTCTGGATGGACTTGGCCAGACAATGTCCAAGTCCAAAGGCAACGGCGTTGATCCGCTGGAGCTGATTGAGAAGTACGGCACCGATGCTGTTCGCTTCACGATCTCGTCGCTGGCCGGGGAAACGCAGGACGTGCGTCTGCCTGTTGGTTACGAGTGTCCTCATTGCCAGGCCATTACGCCGCAGACCAAAGAACATCAGGAAATGCGGCCGATGGGCGGAGCGACTCCGTCGATCAAATGTGCGAAGTGCAAGAAGACGTTCCAGTTTCCAAGCCCGTGGTTCACACCGGACGAAGGCGCCGCTGTCGCTCGGATTGTCAGCGAACGCTTTGAATACGGACGCAACTTCTGCAACAAGCTGTGGAATGCGTGCCGATTCGCGTTCATGAATCTGGAAGGCTACACCGCTGGTCCTGTACTGGAATCTGAACTGCAGGTTGAAGATCGCTGGGTCCTCAGCCGCCTGGCGACGACCGTTCGCGAAGTCACCACGATGCTGGAACGGTATCAGTTCGACCAGGCGACTCGCGCCGTTCGCGAATTCACCTGGAACGAATTCTGCGACTGGTATCTGGAAATGCTGAAGCCTCGCTTCCGCAACGAGGTCGCTCGTCCGGCCGCTCAGCGATGTCTTGTTGTCGTGGTCGATACGCTGCTGCGGTTGTTGCATCCGTTTGCTCCGTTCATTACGGAAGAACTATGGCACAAGCTGAACGAAGTGGCGCCGTCACGTGACCTTGAAGCGGTAGGGCGCAAGCCCTCCGGTGACGCCAGCGATGCCCAAGTGACGAACCGGACGGCTAGCGCCGTTCCGCTACAAAGCGCGACAACCGAAAGCGTCATGGTCGCACCGTGGCCTGAGATGCCGCTCAACATGATTGACGCCGCTCTGGAAAAACGCTTCGAACGTCTTCAGGAAACAATCGTTGCGGTTCGCAACGTGCGATCGGTTTACGGGATCTCCCCGGGCGCCCCGCTCAAATTGTTTATGCGATGTGCGCCGGATGTGGCTGAGCAATTGAAAGCCGTCGCAGGGCAGTTCGACTTCCTGTCAAAAACTATGCTGGAAGCTGCTGGCCTGGACGTCACGGCGCCAGAAGGATCCGTTAGTTTTTCTATGAAAGACGCCGACGGCTACATTCCTGTCGGCGACTCCATTGATCGTGAGTCCGTCGTTAAGAACAAAGAGAAAGAGGCCGAGAAATTGCGAGGCTTCATCGCCAGTGCGGACAAAAAACTGCAGAACGAGGGCTTCATGGCCAAAGCTCCTGCCGAAGTTGTAGATGGCATTCGAGCGACGAAAGCCGAACAGGAGTCCCAACTGGCCAGTATTGAACGGATTATTCAGGAGCTCTCATAAGCCGTCTGCTCTCAGATCGGCACGTGAGCCTTTCACTCAAAAATTGCGGCCCTGCTTGCTGACGCAGGGCCGCAGTTGTGGCAGGCGACAAACACGACTTGTCGCAGGTGTGGCAACGGCGTTGTTAAAGAAATTTATCCGCATCTTTCGCCAGCAGATGCGTAGCCCCAAATCGCTCACGCACGTTGGCTGCCCGTTCGCTGATGACGCGGACGGCAATCTGCGTTTCGCGAAGCAGCAGCATCGATCCGTAGACCAGCGATGCTACCGCTACGAGCCCCGCAAGAACTCCACCGAGTTCCAGCGGATAAACGACTGCGGCCAGCTGAATGGGTGCAGCAACAGCACCCAGAAGCGAAACAAAGGCGGCAATCGCGAACGCGCCGAGCGCTACGTAAAAACTGCGGAGAGCCTGCAGAAGCAACACGGTCCTCTTTTCTGACGCGGACAGCTCCTTCAGCCTGCGCTGAGCCTCCATACTTGTGAGGTCGGCGGTCTCTTCCAGCTGCTTCGATAATTCTCGAGCCCGATCGGCACCGCGAGCCAGGCGGTTGCTGGTACTCATGATCAGGACCGACGAGGCGTTCGTAAGGATGGCGGGAGCCACAATCAGAGACAGCACTGCAAACGGATTCTGGTCCATGGAAAACCCGACTCTCTAAACAGATGCCGTTAAACGGAAAGTTGATACGTGTTCAATCCGCAGGCCCACCTTCAATCCATGTTATCCAGACGCGGACAATGAAAACAGAGGTAACAACGACACTGTCATCTGCCGGGCAGAGAATTTCGCATATTCACTTTTAAAGAATCGATCACGGCCAGGACAAGCCGCAAACGCTCAGTCCGCTGATCGGACCTAGCCAAAACCATGCATACACAAGTGGAGAATCCCCTTCGGTCTGTAGCTCAATCGATCGGCGCGCGTACAAACCCTCATCAACACCTTCCGCCTCATCCAGACGCTGAAGACATGGAAGGTTGATTTCGTAGACTTCTCCGAAAATCTCCAACCCCTCCGGCCATTCAATCAGCCCGGGATACGAGCCCAGATCAAACAAACGATACAGAGGCCTGGTCGACGCATCAGGCAGCCTTCTCTGATCTTCCAGCAAGTGATGCAACGCATAACCTTTTTTTAGAGAGCCGTACACAAAAATGCGAAAGCATTGCTCAGCACTTTGATTCTCGCCGTTCCGAATTGAACTCGAATGAGTTGACTCACTGACCATTATCGAAAACTCTTCCTCTGTCAGCGTCCAGTGACCGTGTCAGTTACAGACGTTGATAAGTCTAACGCTCATTACGAAATGGGAGTATTGGGGCTGCCGCTGGACGAAATTATTGTGCATACCGAATGCGTGGGCACCACCTGGGTTCGGAAGACGTTGACAAACGTGTCAATCCCATAGATCAGTCTGCAAAACTCCAGAGGACCCCATTTGCGGACTCCTCGAACCTTTTATTCTGGAAAACGAGTCGTGATCAACAAGCATGCTGTCCAAATTCGGGTCCGGTACAACGAAACCGATGCGATGGGATTCCTCCACCACTCAAATTACCTGTGTTACTTTGAAGTCGGAAGGACTGAATTATTCCGGGCACAGGGCGGCAATTATCGTCGAATGGAAGAACAAGGACTGTACTTCGTGGTCGCCAGGCTGGAAGTGCGTTACCGCCGCCCCGCAAGATACGACGATCTGCTTACACTGCAGACGGAGATTTCTCGAGTCACGCCGGCGAAACTTGAACACTCGTACAGACTTATGAAGGGCGACGAAACCTTGGCGGAAGCCAGTTCTGTGATCGCTTGCGTCAACGGAACAGGCGAAGTGCAGCGAATTCCTGAAGATTTGGTGGCTTTTACCTCACACGAAAAAAATCCTCAGACCTGAACCACTTGCGAAATTTTAGTCCGGTTGTTTGACATATGCAGGTCGGGAAAGATAGGTTGTGTGGGAGTTTCGAGGGGCCATGCGAATTGCGGAAGTGTTTTCCGGCCCAATTTGTGGTCCTTAAGGCTGATTTCAGCCAAATTTGCAAACGAAGGGTTCATTACGATGCGATCATTTGGTCTTATCCTCGCTCTGGCAGCAATGCTGCTCACCAACAGTGCCGACGCTGGTCACAAGTGCTGCAAGCCAGCTAAGTGCAAGCCAGTGAAGTGCAAGGTTGTAAAGTGCTGCAAGCCTGCAAAGGTGAAGTGCTGCAAGCCAGAGCCAACCTGCTGCTCAGCTGCCCCAGCATGTGAAGTAGCTCCAACCTGCTGCGCCTCAGCTCCAAGCTGCAGCAGCTGCGGAACTTCAGCGTGCGGCGCTGGCGGATGTGCAGTAGCTGCACCAGCGGTTATGGCAACAGAAGCTCCAGCCGCTGCAGCTCCAGCAGCACCAGCTGTTGAAGAAGCTCCAGCTCCACCAGCTGAGCCAGCTCCAGCAAAGTAGTTCGTGACCGAAGTCGACTGAGTGTTTGTCAGAAATCAACATCTCTGGCAGTCTCTAGAGCAGTCGGCTTTGCGATCTCAAAACGCCGTCCGCGAAACACACATTTCTCGGGCGGCGAAACGGAGTAAAGCGGCGGCAGGGATGCCGTTTTTTTACGCGCCTGCCTTTTGCATCGCACTCCCACAGACCATAAGTGGCCGCCCGTCTGCCATTCGCAACTCGATCGTTGTCTTGACAAGTGTCGTCGAAACGTCCATGCTTTGGGAATGACATCGTCCACAAAGCCGAAGAGCGGAAAGCGATTTGATTCGCCCGAGCAGGAAACGTTCCTGAATCTCTGGAGAACGTACGACTGCTTAAAGGCTCTCGAAGACGAGTTATTCGGCACATTCCAGATTTCAGCTCAGCAATACAACGCACTGCGACTTTTACGATCAGCCCACCCCGCTCCCATGCAAACACTGGCGCTCGGGAAGCGTTTAATCTCACGAGGCCCGGACACGACCCGCATGCTGGATCGGCTCGAACAGCGTCAATTGATCGTTCGAGAGCGACGAAGTGAAAATCGCAGAGTCGTTGAGATCATGATTACACCGCAGGGCCTCGCATTGCTGGATGAAATGGCAAAGTCGGTTCGTGAGATGCATGAACGTCAACTGGGACATTTAAGCCGCACGGAGCAACGGGATCTGATCACGCTGCTGAAACGGATTCGTGAACCTCATGAAGATGCCAGCTGTGACTGGCTGGATGAATAACAGCGAAGGTGAGCTCTATGAAAACCTCGTTCCTGACACTTCTTTCCGTCTGCACTTTGGTCGCAACTGCGGTCGCCGAAGACTGGCCTCATTGGCGTGGCCCGCACAATGACGGGCAGTCCTTCGAGTCCAATCTGCCGGACAAATGGTCAACAAAAGGGGAAAACCTTTTGTGGCGCAAAGAGGAGTTTGCCAGCCGGTCATCGCCAGTCGTCATGAACGACCGAGTGTATTTGGTATGTCGCGCTTTTCCGGAGTCGGAAAAGGAAGGCGAAAAGACAGTTTGCGTGGATGCAAAGACCGGAGAACTCATCTGGGAAAGCATTCACAACATCTATCTGTCGGATGCTCCTGCCGAGCGAGTTGGCTGGTCCAGTGTCGTCGCAGACCCCGCCAGTGATACTGTCTACGTTCTGGGGCTCGGCTGCGTTTTTCAGTGCCTGGATGGTAAGACAGGCAAGGTGATCTGGGAACACTCCCTGAGTGAAGAATACGGGATGTTGTCGACCTACGGAGGTCGTACGAATTTTCCTGTTGTGTTTGAGGATCTGGTGATCATCAGCGGAGTCATGACGGGCTGGGGAGAAACCGCAGTACCAGCTCACCGCTTTGTAGCTTTTGACAAGAAAACAGGAGTGGCTCAATGGCTGAAAAGCACCAAGCTTCGTCCTGAAGACACAACCTACAGCACTCCGGTATTTACTACGTTCAAGGGCCAGCCGGCAATGGTCGTTGGAGCGGGGGACGGAGCGTTTTATGCTCTTCAGCCTCGCACTGGCAAAACCATTTGGAAATACCAGGCGTCAACTCGCGGCGTGAATACCAGCGCGGTGGTCGACGAAAACGGGATCGTCTATTGCGGCCATGCTGAACAAAATGCAACGGACACGACAACGCTGGGAGCCATTCTTGCGTTCGACGGCAATGTTGAAGGCGAAATCGCAGAAGACAAACTGCTCTGGAAAATCCCAAAGAAGGCAGTGGGCCGAAGCTGTCCTGTCAAACTGAATGATCGCGTCTACTTCGTGGAGGACGGGGCAACTCTTGTAATCGTCGATGCAAAATCCGGCGAGCTGGTTGGCCAGAAGAAGCTGGGCCGAATTATGTTCGGCAGCCCAATGGTGGCGGACGGCAAGATTTATATCGCAGAAAATACCGGACGCTTTTACGTCCTGAAGCCTTCTGAAAAAGGTGTGGATGTTGTCAGTGAAGCACGTCTGAGTCAGGGAGAAGAAGTCTTCGGCTCTCCGGTCGTTTCTAACGGCCGCATGTTCCTGCCATCGATCGAAGCTTTGTACTGCATTGGAAAGCCAGACGCAGCCGCGACAAAGACGACGAAAACCAAGCTGTCAGATGAAGCACCCGCAGCGAGCGATAAGAAGGTCACTCAGATCCTCGTGACTCCGGTAGAGCTGATTTTGTCGCCCGGACAAAAGACAACACTTCAGGTGAAAGGCTTTAACCGAAGCGGCCAGTTTGTGAAGCTGATCAGTGATGCGACCGTGAATGCTGTCGGCGGCGGTACTGTTGCTAAAGATGGCGTCTACACCGCACCCGCCGGCATCGCCGGAGTTGTGCTGACAGCGACATCCGGAGAGATGACGGCCACTGCACGCATTCGAGTGATTCCGCAACTGCCGTGGAAGTTCGACTTCTCTGATGACAAAGTGCCAGGCATCTGGATTGGTGCAGACTACCGTCATAAGCCAGCGCCGCTCGATGGAGATAAAGGGCTGGTAAAGATCAGCACAATTCCCAAAGGGACTCGCAGTCAGTCATGGATGGGATCAACCAATCTGCATGACTACACGATTCAGGCTGACTTCAAAGCCTCTGACAAAGATGGACGACTGCCCGACATGGGCTTGATCAATCAGCGTTACACGCTCGACCTTCAGGGGTCTCAGCGGCTGCAGATTCGATCATGGGTTGCACGCCTGGAACTGCGTTTTGCGAAAACTATCGAGATGCAGTGGGTGGCAAATACCTGGTATACCATGAAGTTTCAGAGTGAAACAAAGGATGGAGCGGTAACCCTGCGAGGAAAGATCTGGAAGCGGGACGAAGCCGAGCCGAAAGAATGGCAGATTGAAGGGACCGACCTGACCCCAAATCTCAACGGCAGCCCCGGACTTTTCGGAAACGCTACTGACGCTGAGTTCTTTATTGATAACGTTCAGGTGACTGCGAATAAATAAATGTCCTGATTTCGCGTCAGGAATTGCTTCACGTGACACCTTGAGCAATCGGGGTGTTTTGAACCCATATGATTACGACGCCCGTCACTGATGAGAAACTGTTTCTCTTCCTGACACGAGTTCAGAAATCTAGTAAAACCCCGGAGCACTGAGAGTCATCTCATTCAGGAAATGCCTGACTCCAAATTTCCTCCATAAGGAAACACACAACATGTTGAAGATCAGGGATTGTGTTATCGCGGGGCTGTGTTTGGCAGTCACCTCGCTGATTATTGAAAACGCCCATGCTGGCGAAAACCCAACAGAAACCGCGACCAGCCGAATCGGCAAAATGAAGGTCGGCGGAAAAGACTGGCCTCAATGGGGTGGCAGTTACTCACGCAACAACACGCCGGATGGAAAGAATATCCCCACCACCTGGGACGTGAACGCCGGTGAAAATGTACTGTGGTCAATGCCCCTCGGCTCCGAAACCTATGGCAACCCGGTTGTTGCCAATGGAAAGGTGTTCATCGGCACCAATAACGGAAATGGGTACGTCAAGCGTTACCCAAGTTCTGTGGATCTGGGCTGCCTGATCTGCTTTGAAGAAAAGACTGGCAAATTCCTGTGGCAGCACTCGAACGAAAAGCTGTCAACGGGCCGCGTTAACGACTGGCCTCACCAGGGCATCTGCTGCTCTCCTTATATTGAGGGTGACCGAGCATGGTATGTCAGCAGCCGTGGCCAGGTCGTTTGCCTCGATACAGAAGGCTTTCATGACGATGAGAACGACAGCCCGGTCGTCGATGAAAAAGTCTCAGCAAAAGATGAAGCTGATGTTGTCTGGGTTGTGGACATGATGAAAGATCTCAAGGTTTCGCAGCACAACATGTGCAGTTGCTCGGTCACCTGTTTTGGGGACCTGCTGTTTGTTAATACCGCCAACGGTGTTGACGAAGGACACATCACGATTCCTGAAGAGAAAGCCCCCAGCTTTATCTGCCTGAACCGTAATTCCGGCGAGGTACTGTGGACAGACAATTCTCCAGGCGCGAATGTGCTGCATGGTCAGTGGTCATCACCGGCGTTTGGCGAATTTGATGGCGTGGCTCAGGTACTTTTTGGTGCGGGAGACGGATATCTCTATAGCTTTGCCGCCGAAGGCAAAGACGGAAAAGCTGAAATGCTGTGGAAGTTCGACTGCAATCCAAAGGAGTCGATTTATCTCCTGGGCGGTCGAGCAACTCGTAATCACCTGATCGCTACACCTGTCGTCTATGATGGTCTGGTGTACGTCGGCGTCGGCGAAGACCCTGAACATGGCGAAGGGCAGGGGCATTTGTGGTGCGTCGATCCCACCAAGCGAGGCGATGTCAGCCCAACCTTGGTTTACAATACCAAAGACCCCAAGACAATCATCCCACACAAACGCCTGCAGGCCCTTGATGACAAAGCTGGCGATTTTGAGCGTGAGAATCCAAATTCCGCAGCAGTATGGCACTATGTAGGCTCGGATCCAGCCAACTTTGAAACCACGATGCATCGCACCTGTGGTACGGTTGCCATCAAGAATGATCTGCTGTTTGTGGCCGACTTCAGCGGGCTGTTCCACTGTCTGAATGCAAAGACCGGAGAGCCACATTGGACGTATGACATGTTCGCCGCGTCATGGGCATCGCCTCTGATCGTTGAAGACCGGGTCTACATTGGCGACGAAGACGGCGACATTGCAATCTTCAAGCTGTCGGCCGAGATGGAAAAACTGGGCGAAGAGATCAACATGGGCTCTTCAGTCTATACGACTCCTGTTGTGGCCAATGACACAATGTTCATTGCCAACAGAAATCGAATCTACGCCATCAAAGAAGGTGCGAAGAGCGATCCAGCCAAGTAGTTCCTAAAACCTGAAACAGCCAATCGGCAGTCAGACCCTGGATTGAGAGTTCTCGATCCAGGGTCTTTTTTGTACCCAGTGTTCAACACTTTGAACATTCGTCGAATCACGTCACGTTCAGGTGGAATTCACGGTTCAACAACAAATGAAGTGCGCGGCGTAACTTGTGTTCGCGTTTGAATTTACAAAAAGTGGTCAAGTCGGTCTGATGAGGAGTTACCAGACTCATTCATCAGGAACTCCGAAATGACCACAAGAGAATTGTACAGTTCGATTGGT
>QWOO01000271.1 GCA_003669615.1 Planctomycetota bacterium | reverse complement strand
CGTTCCGCTTCCGATGGCAACAGACCCGGAGTCACATTCTGATAGACCATCAGCGCGGGTGTTCCAAACCAGCGTGCCGTAGTTTCGATTTTTTCGGCGAGCTGAGGATCGTCGACCGGATGAAAGTTGGCACAAATGGCGAATCGAGCGACGTCGCCACCGGAGTGCAGGTCGAGCACAATATGGACTCGAGGCCAGATGTACTTTCTTACGAACGCCGCGATGCGGTGAGTGATCCCGGACAATGCAGGCGTCACACCTGCGTTGTCGACAAACGCTCGATTCAGATTGACGCCATCATCCAGTTTGCTTTCCCGAGTCCCCGCCAGAAATGCGGCTGGATTCAGCACAGGAATAAAGATCACGCGGCCTCGCACGTCTTCCATCCGAACATCGCGGATCAGATGCTTCAGGACGACCGGGCCTTCGTATTCGTTTCCATGATTGGAACCAAACGAGACCAGCCCCTCGCCGTCTTTGGCTTCCGGGCCCACAAACACAGTCAGCGGCATCAGGTGGTCACCCCAAATGCTGTCGTGCTCGAGCGCAACCCAGTAGTCACGGCGGCCGGGGGAATCGAGATCAAGGCGTTCTGGTCGTACAATCACGCGGTCCATTGGGCGAGTTCTTCTTTAAGGAGACGAGAAGTTCGGTGGGGTGCAGAACCCAGTATTGTGACCTTCAACCCGTTGAGAATAAAGTGAACGCCTCAACGTTCCATTGATGGCTTCCGTTTTCGTCGCTGTACGCCGTGCAATCCGAAACATCGAATGACAATTTTTCGAGAGTTATCAGACTCGTTGGAGGTTAAGATGGTCCTCGTGGTTTCGTCTGCGTATCGTCTCTGACAAGGAGATGATTATGTTGCGTACGCTGTTCGTCCTGGCAATTGTGTGGCAGTGTTTTGCGAATCTGTCGCTGGCCCAGGAGCCTCTGAAAATCAGCGGCAAAACGATGGGCTCCTACTATGCAATCGTGATCGATTCACCCGGCACAGTGGATGGGGACCGGTTGCAGTCGGAGATCGAATCACGGTTCGCAGAGATCAATCAGCAGATGTCCACGTGGGCGGATGACTCCGAGATTTCCCGCTTCAATGATTCCGAGTCCACAGAATGGTTCGAGGTTGGCAACGATTTCGCCGTCGTTGCGATGGAAGCCAAACGACTGCACACTCTGACGCAAGGGGCCATGGACTGTTCCGTTGGCCCGCTGATTGATGTTTGGGGGTTTGGCAAGGACAAAAAAAAGAAGATCCCTACGGATGCTGAAATCGAAGAGGCCCAAAAGTGCATTGGGATGCAGCATCTTGAGGTGCGTCTGGATCCGCCGGCTGTTCGCAAAGCACTGCCTCAGCTGCGTTTGAGTTTTTCATCAATCGCACCGGGTTACGCCGCCGATGAAGTCTGCCGAATTCTGAACACTCACCAGTTGAAGTCGCATGTTGTGGATGTCGGTGGAGAGAACCGCGCGGGTGAAGCCAAAGCGAACGGAGATGCCTGGCGATTGGGTGTGGAATCACCGCTGGGCGGATTGCACAAAGTCGTGGAATTGACCAATCAGGCCATCGCGACGTCGGGCGACTATCGCAACTTTTTCATGGCCGGCGGCAAGAAGTATTCACACATCCTGAATCCTAAAACCGGACGGCCGATCGAACATCCGCCCGCAAGCGTTTCGATCATTCATGAATCGTGCATGACTGCGGACGGACTTGCTACAGCAATGATGGTGCTGGGCCCGGAGAAAGGTACCGAGATCGCTCGCCAGGCCGGCGTCGATGTGATGTTTCTCGACCTGGATTCTCAGGGCCAGCTTGTGGAACACAGCATTGGTGTATTCCAGCAAACCGAATGATTACGAATTGCTAACACGACCGCAGCTGGACTCGTGAGAGTTCAGACGGCATCCGAATTCTGACGAATCCAACTACACGTGAAATATTTGTGAGGCATTCTAATCGACGCCGTTAACGGACCTGCAGCTGCACCAGTGGCAGTGCGGAGTTCAGATTTCCTGAACGGAAGCCTTCCAAATCGAGCGTCACTGCGCGGAAACCCAGCTCGCGAAAGCGGATCACGATCGCATCGCGAACCGCAGGCTCAGTTAGCCGACTCACGCTGGACAGCGGCACTTCGATTCGAGCCAGTTCGTTGTTCTCAAGACGCACGCGAAGCTCTTTGATTCCGGTTAATTCGCGGACCGTCGCTTCGGCATGCTCAATGCGAGCCACTCGTTCTTCGGTCACTTCAACACCATAGGCGACTCGACTGGCAAGGCAAGGAGCGGCCGGTTTGTCGGCCACGCTTAGTCCCCAAAAATGCGCCAGCTGTCGCACGGTGGCTTTGTCGATCTGCAGTTCAATCAGCGGGCTGCGGACATTGTGTTCCAGAGCCGCTCGCATGCCCGGTCGATGGTCGCCAAGATCATCGACGTTGGCACCATTCACAAGACAGGTCACCTGCAATTCCGCCATCTTCGACTGAGTCAGCGAGTACAGCGTATCCTTGCAGAAGAAGCAACGATCACCTGCGTTACGACGATACTCGGGACGAGCGAACTCGTCCGTTTCAACCTCCAGATGACGAATGCCAATGCGGTGAGCTTCGTCTCTCGCGATCGATCGCTCCGCCGCGGCCAGACTGGGACTCACAGCCGTGACAGCAACCGCTAGTGGACCCCACGCCTCCAGAGCGGCCTTCGCGACAACAGCGCTATCGACACCGCCCGAGTACGCGACGGCCACAGGACCGCAGGCCCGGAGTGTTTCCACAAGACGATGGGCAAGAGCGGACAGAATAGTTGGCGACAGTTCAGACATGGACAACGCTGACCGAGTGAGATAAGCGGCAGACAAACGCTCGGACAGCTTATCACAAATCAGCGGCAGCAAAAACGGTCGACCAAATCCAACACGAGTTTGAAACAAAGCGCGGGACACTACTTGCCGTGAGTCGCCGCGCGTTTCAGGAACTTCAGCGTTGTCGCTAAAATGAGCTTCTCACCCAGACGGGGGAAGAAGTCACGGAACAGAAAGACCGGTCGCATCGCCGGGAAATTCAGAATCATTTCCGGAGGAGCCGTCTGAATGGCTTTTTCAATCGCGGCCGCAACTGTCTCCGCCGAGGTTCCGCCGAGGATTTTGGGAGTTCGCTTGCCGGTCGCCTTCACGATTTCGTCGTAGATGCCGCCACGAGTCGCAAAGCCCGGGCAGATGACCGTCGCCAGAATCCCGGCCGGCTTCAGCTCGCCTCGCAATGCCTGAGTAAATGCAATCAAGCCGGCCTTGGTCGCGCCATAGACCGCGCCGTACGCCGGACCGTGCTTTCCAGCGATCGAGGAAATATTGATGATGCGACCGAAGCCCTGTTTGCGCATCACGGGCACCACAAATCGCGTCAGCAAAATGGCCCCGGTAAGATTCGTTTCAATGGTCTGCAAAATCTGGTCCACCGGCAGTTCGTCGAACGACGAAAAGCACTCGATCCCCGCATTGTTGACCAGCACATCAATGCGACCAAATCGTTCGACAGCCGCTTTGACCAGTCGTTCAATCGCACTGGGATCTGACACGTCGGTCGGCACCGAAAGGCATTCGCAACCCATCGATCGCAGCTGCGATTCCAGAGTGGCCAGCTTATCAACCGAGCGTGCGGCGAGTACAAACCGATGTTTCTGCTTCGCCAGGCGTTCACAAGTGATGCGGCCAATACCGGCCGATGCGCCTGTTATCAGAATTGTCAGAGGCTTAGTCACGTTGTCCGATCCAGCCATGTGGAATGCTATTCCGAAAGCGAAACGCCTTAACGGCGTGTAGTCACAACAATCTGCATTCTTCGCGAATCGCTTCCGAATAACAATCCAACTGCGACATCGCTGAGTGTGCCAGAGCGACGGCGAAATCCTGAGTGCAAAACGGCAGGATGATGCCACGTTGCGGTTCACAAGCCTGCAGCGAACAGCATCGCCGTTCGCTGCAGAGTGACTTGGAGCGATTCAATGAACCGCGACCGATGCCAGGAGATTCAGCGGAATTCAGGAAGCAGAAGGCTCAGTAGCCGTCCACCACTCCTGCTGAATACAGCCTTCTGCAAGCTTCTCAATCAGCTGCTCGCTTTGGAGCGCAGGACGGGCCATCAGCTCCACCGCGTTGGTACCGACTGCGGCGATCACAGCAACGACCGGAGATACAGCATGGGCCGGACGATCTTCAGAACCCGCTGCGGCTTGAGCGGCCTGTATTTGTTCTTCGGAAGAAACCGCCTGTACCGCTACATCCCCGCGTTCGCTCGTCGATTCCAGGCTGTTCGTCAGGACGAGCAGTTCGGACTCGACTGGAGAATCGGATGCCGGCTCCGCTGTCTGAACGACAGTGAAATTCACCGCGGTGCTCCAGCCGAGCAAAGTACCGTCGGCCTTTACCGCTCGTACCCAAACACGGTAGTTGCCTGGAGCAAGAGTTGGAGTGGTGTAGCTGGTGGTCTGAATATTGGTCGGATGCAGGTAGTCGAAATTCACGCCAATCCAGGCAATCTGAACTTCGTAAGACGCCGCTTCAGCCACACTCGCCCATTGAACGGTTGCAAGGCGTGTTGGAGTTACTGATACCGAGCCGATGACAGGTATGCCGCCAGTCGCCGTGAACAGCAATTCGCTGCTCCAGTCCGAAAGCTGTCCCGTGGAGCTCACGGCTCGCACCTTGACTGTGTAATTTCCCTGCAGCAGATCAGTCGCGAACTTATACGAGTTCACGGGCGATGTCGTGCGAAGGTAAGTCGACGTGCTGGCCGATCGTTCGACCCAGATCTCGTATCGAGCGGCCTTGTCGATGGCCGTCCATGTGACCGTTGGACGAAGGTCTGTAACGACCTTCGTTGTGTCCGCAGGATCGCTGTTTTCAATTCCAATCGGACCCGTGATCACCGGGGCCACAATTGTGGAAAACTCGGTCATAGCACTCCACTGACCGTTGACTCGAGGTGCAACGAAAGTCGAAGTGGTCACAGTGCCCGGATCCACGGTTTCGCTGACCGTCACGGTCACTGGACTGCCGCCGATCACCTGCGGAGTTCCAGCATTTCCGGTCAGAGGAATCTGCAGCAGGTAGGTGACGTTGGGAGCAACTCCTTCACTAACAACGGTTACGTTTTCAAAGCCGGCGAGTGCATTGACGGCGTCTCTGACCTCAGTCGCAGTGGCGTCATAATTGATAACACCGGTCGTCACAGTGACAGGGGCCGCACCGGAAGTTCGCAGCGTAATCTTGAAGGACCCGGTGACCGGGCTTCCACTGATTGCCACTCGAGAAACCTGGTGCAGCTTGAGAGCTCGAACGCGGAACACAAAAGTCTGTGTCGGATCCGTTGTCAACGCATCCGGAATACGGAACGACGTCGTCGTCAGGTATTCCGCAGCGTACAGCGGAGTCCCATCGCCGGCTCGATACACTTCAACCTGGTAATGCGTGGCCCCTGGAACAGCATCCCATTCCAGCAGTGGCTTCGATTCAAATGACGGACCCATAGGACCGCGAACGTTCACCGCAGGAGTCATGCTGAAGTCATAGGCATGCGACCACCTCGTCAAACGGTTGGCATCGTCTTTCGTTCGCACGAACACTCGATAGTTGCCAATTTCCAGCGTACTGCGGAATTGAGTTAAGCGGGTCAGCTGGCCGCCCTGCGTGTAAATGCTGGTGCCAGCGACGCCCCTCAACTGAATCACGTTCGCAGAGATCACGGTCACAAAGTAAGTACCGTTGGCTGCCGTATTGCCTTCGATTCCGGCGATGCGAACCTGCTCGCCGGTCTTTAAACCGTGATTAGGCACGGTGATATCGATGGATCGAGTGGTCGCCACGCCGAGGATCGGACGCAGGGTCGAACCGACAGGAGGGACACCGCCTGCAAGTCGTACCCATTTTCCGCCGGAGGTATACGTCCCGTTGCTGACAACGCCACTGAGGCGGAACACATTTTCTGAAACGAACTGGACGGTGTAATCTCCGTTCGCAGCGGTGTTACCCAGCACGCCGGATATGCGAACACGGTCGCCGTTCTTCAAGCCATGATTGTCCGAGGTGATTTCGACGAACGATCGATTGACGACCTGCGTCACCGCCTGAGGTGCAGCACCTACAACCGGTACCGCTCCGTCCAGGTAAAGCGAACGCACTTCCTGTTCAATAACATTGCCGGCTCCGTCCTTCAGAGTCATGCCTTTGGCATCAATGGCCGGGACAAGATTCGGCACCGTGTAGGTTGTGGATGTCTGTGTCGTCTGGTTGCTGACGAACACTTCAAAGGCGCTTGCGCCATCCGGACTGCTCCAGGTGACGGCCCAGTCAGAGTTCTCGATATTCCTCGGGGAGACCAGATTCAGAGGATTCGTGGGACCATTCACCAGCGGGCGAGCGTTCAGGAACACTGTTGTCGCCGTACCCCAATCTGACTTGGTCGCGTTCGCAAAAGTGGCTCGGACCCACATGCGATTCGAGCCCATGTGCAGGCTTTCCTGGGCCGTCAGCTTTGTCGTGGTTCCTGTAATGCCTTCACGGAATATGATCCGCTCGCGAGTCTCCAGGTCCGAGACCCACAGGTCATAGCTGACAGCATTCGCTACGCTGCCCCACGTGACATCGGGCTGTGCCGACTGAATCGTGCCAGTCGGACTGATAATCGATGGCCCCGCAGCCGCGAGCAGTGATCGCGTTTCCAGCGACTCCACCATAGCAGGAGCATGGCCCATTGAAGTCTGGCGGCGGGAACGTCGGTTTCCAGAGAATGCATCAAAGTTCATGGTCAGCTCTACCAAAATTCGGCCAATGGAAATGTCTGCATCGAAAGCGCTCTGTGCGGACTGGCGTTGTTACCGAGGTCTCGACACGCAGCTTCCGAACGCACAATTGGACTCGTCGTTAAAACTATCGTCCTTCCAGAGAACTCGTTTTTGCGGAAGACTCGATACGACCGCCAGAATCCGTGAAAGAGGGCGGTTATGATCCGTTCACTCACGCTAACCGAAATATACTTGTCATTGTTCCTCAACTGCCTGATCGTAACCGGGCTCGGAAGCACAATGTTCTACCCGGCGGACGTTTGCCGGATCCCAAAGCATTGGGGACTCGACAATTAAGTCAGACGCCCAGGCGGACCGCTCCTAACATTTCCAGCACCAGCACCTGCCCCAGTGTTCGCAAACTGCGCAATGCGAATGACTGACGAAATCAGCACGATCTGAAAAGTGAACGGCAATTTCGCAGTTTATCAGGCCGCAAACCGGTCTTGAGTAAAGTTCGCACAAGACGGTTCGATCACGGCTCGGATCTGGTCGCTTCGGATCGCGTGAATACGCCTCTGATTCAGCCTGCAAGTTGGCATGTCGGTCCGTTGCCAGAGCACTCGTGGCTCCCGGCGTCTGTGTTCGAGTATCACTCATGTCGTCAGTTTCTGTTTCCAATAAATCCGGCCAGTCCTCGGCGAGAGCCAGCCAGACGGAGATCTTTCTCTCCGCGTGCCTGGAGGGCGGGATTCCGCTGCCTGCCCATTTGCTGGAGCTGGCGCGCATGGACCTCACGTTTCTTACCGACAGGCCCTTGCGGTTCGGAACGCCCGTTCAGATCGCAATTTTCAGCGACTTTGTCAGTTCTGTCGCCCAAAATAAGGCTTTCGTCCACTGGTGCCGTCCTCATGCTCGAGGCTGGCAGGTCGGCGCCTATCTGACTCAACCACTTCCGGACCGATTGACTTCCCATGAATGGAACGATCTCCGATCGACTCTGCGATACGACTGCAGCTGGAAAGCGTGGGCACTGTGGGGCGACAGCGGAGTTCTGGAGTCTGTGCAGATTCAAAATTACTCCATCACCGGTTTGCGTCTTGTGAAAGAGACGTCCGTGCCGATCGACGCAGAGTTCTCACTTTTTAGTTCCGCCGGCAGACGCGACCGGGAAGTAATCAAAGGCCGGGTGCAGTGGTGTCGGCACGCGGAAAACTCTTTTCACGTCGGCGCTTTGATTCATGGCCAGCGAGGACGTGACCTGCCTCGCATCTTTGGCAATCTGGAGGCCGTTCATGTGGACATCCGTCAAACAGATTCCATCCACAGCGGCGAATCACACGACACCCTGCGCTGCGAGCAGGAACTATTGGAACGCTTCCTGCCGTCCAGCGGTTCCACGCATCGCAAGAACTAACGGGCGTCGCGGCCTCAGTCACCAAGCCCGCAGCGAAAAATTTCGGAATGCCCTTCTGATCCGTGTTCGCGATCATTCTCCAGCCGACAATTCCAGTGTCGCAAGGGCACGGCATCATCTGCCGGATATCGCAGGTTCACGCAGTCGCCAGCGAGCAGTCCCGCGTCCTCCAGAGCATCTTAAAGTTCTGGAACGAAACGACTTGCGATCTTTTGCAGCGTGACTCAAGTCCGCAGGCCAAAGTTGCCGAATTCCTGTTGGCGGTCCGACGACTGCTATCACCGGTGCCATCGATTCTTCCGGCTCCATCCGCAAAATCGAAATATTTTCACAAGTCGATGGAAACGATGGATCGATATCAGGAAGGACGCTAAGTCTTTTGGCGTTCAGTCTCTGGATTCAACTGTTCAGGCTTCGTGGCAGTTCACGCCCCTGACAGGCAGGATAAGCACTCATGACAACTCCCACATTACTTTCAGGGAAGACCTCAATGCAGACGTTTGGCAGACAAATACGACGAGGGGTCGTGCTGACGACGCTCTGCCTGATGATCCTCTCCAACAGCGGTTGCACGCTGACAGGAGGATTCATCGGAGTCATGTGGACGTACATGACATTCTGGAAGACCCTACCGCCAGTTCCCGTGCCTGCTTACGCCAGCCAGTTGTTTGAAGACAAGCTGTGGGAAGATGAGCGGTACAATCGAGTGCCCGTGCTTGATCCTGTCGACGGCGACGTTTTCTGCGTCGACCCGCCGAGCGAAGATCAGGTCATGCGAGCCCTTCCTGAAGACGGATCGGGCGGTTTCGCCTTCTTCCAGGAAACACAGCTCAACAATGTGCGTATCGTTGTTGAACCGATGGTGGATCGTCTGGATGAATGTAAAGTGTACCCGCTGGTCGGACCTTGCCGACTGCATCACTGTCACTACAAGTGCACGATCTACTACGACAAAACGATTCGAGCCTACTGGCCAATTCCGTTCTCTCATGTGGACCAGTCAGAAGAAGTGGTCTACATCGACAAGGACCATTTGATTCGCTGTGCCGGTCCTACCGTTGAGTAATGATCCAAAAGAGCTGACTGAAGCCCGACCTGCCTGGTCGGGCTTTTTTTATGCACCGAACGGATTTCTAAGAGCCCTTCATCGCCGCAGCCCCATGGCGCGGCTACCATTCCCTGGACTGTAGTTTCAAAGGCGTCTGCATCTTGTGAACTCAAGCGAAGACGCCGTCTGACTCTCGTGTTGTTGTGTTTTTCCTACGGTCTTGTGAAGACTGCCTGTGGCCGATTTCCCGACAGAACACGATCAACGCCCGGTTAGTGAGGTTGCCGCCTCGCCGCCAGCGATTCCTGTTCGCAACGTCGTGCCGCCACTGCCGGAAGTTTCCAACGTTTCGCCTGCGCAACAGTCTTCCGATCAGGCCGTTTTTGACGCGATCGCAGAGGACGACTCGATCGAGTCCACTGTTCCGCCGCTCGTGGCCGCTTTGACTTCCGCTGCGACGGTCAGTTTCTTCTCATCGGCGACGTTCCACCTGCTCCTGATTGGCACGGTCGTCGTGATCTCGCCGTATTTGGGGCTTGACTGGCTGAAGATGGAAGAACCTCCCGAGCGTCCTCTGTCAGCCGCGCTGGGCGAGGAAGAAATCGAGGGAGATCTGCCGGCGTTTGAGTTCGCTGGCGACCTTAGCGACGAACTGGAAACTCCCGCCGCCAGCATCGAACAGCTCACGCGGGCTCTGCAGGTTTCCGATGCCGCAGCTTTGATGTCGTCCAATGACGACGTGCTTAAAAACGTGCTCGGCAGCGATGCCAAAGAGCCGGATCCGAATGGTGCCGGGGTTCTGTTGAAAGTGCCCGAGTCCGGGCTGGCGGTAACGAAAGGCAGTTTCACAGCCTTCACAATTCCTGCGAATCCAAAGCCGCGTGAGGTCTATCAGATCGTCATTGAAGTGCGTCTTCCGGACGACGTCAAGAAGTTTAAGGTGAACGACCTCGTCGGTGAAGTGCGAGGTTCCGACGGATACACTCAAAAAATTCCATACGATCGCGACACGCCTTATGCCTCCGGCTATCCGGCCGAAAATAAGCGGATCATCGTTCTGGAAGCTTCAACAGTGCTGGATGTGATCGACAACCGAGTGCAAATCATTGTCAAAGTCCCCGGCGCGGCGCGTCTCGTGAAAGACGAAATTCGCATTCGATCCCGCAAGCTCAAAGAAGAGCAGGAACTGACTCTGGTTTTCGGCATCCCAAACGCTCCTCGCGAAACCGATGCCGCCGAAAAATAGCCGCACAGTGTGCGGCTAGTTTTGAGCGATCTCTGTCAGCACCGTGCGTCCTACAGCAAACCATAGCGCTGCAGAGTCGTGCGAAGAGCGGCCAGTTGAGTATCCGTGAGCGGTGTCAGCGGCAATCGCACGTCACCACAATCACGGCCCAGCATCTTCATCGCGGCTTTGACCGGAATTGGATTGGTCGACAGTCCCAGCATGTCGCGGCACAGTGGGAATAGTTTGTGATGCAGTTCCTGAGCTTTCGCGATGTTGCCAGCCTGAAACGCAGTGACCATCGCCTTGACGTCCTGAGGCACAATGTTGCCCGCGACCGAGACAACGCCACTGGCACCCAGAGCCAGCATCGGCAGCGTGAGGCTGTCATCGCCGGAAAGAACCGTCAGATCAGATGCGGCCAGAATCTGAGACGCCTGGTCCATAGAACCCGTAGACTCTTTGATGGCGACGACGCTTGGGCACGTATCCGCGATGCGGCAGATGGTTTCCGGTTCCATATTCTTCGCCGTGCGGCCGGGAATGTTGTACAGCACGATGGGCAGATCCACGTGTTCCGCGACCGCCCGGTAGTGCTGGAAAAAACCTTCCTGAGTCGGCTTGTTGTAGTACGGAGCCACCATCAGTGCGCCCGTGGCACCCGCTCGCTTGGCAGATGCCGTCAGCCGGATCGCTTCGGCAGTGCTGTTGGATCCGGTGCCCGCCATGACTTTAATTCGCCCGGCCGCATGATCGCAGGTAATCGCGATGACTCGCTCGTGCTCGTCATGAGTCAGCGTGGGACTTTCTCCTGTCGTTCCAACAGGGACCAGTCCATCGGTTCCGGCTTCCACATGGAAATCCACCAGCGATTTGAGCATGCTCTCATTGAGCGATCCGTCGCTGTTCATCGGCGTGACCAATGCGACCGTCAAACCAGAGAACAATTCACCTCGTCGTGCCATGACTCTTTTCTTTGTGCTGATACCTGACAACTGAAAATATTAAGGTTGATGGCCTACCAACGGCCGACAACCTGCACTGATCATTTCCGACAATAATCAGGTAGATCAAGCCATCCATCAGTAACTCTCTGAACTT
>QWOO01000261.1 GCA_003669615.1 Planctomycetota bacterium | reverse complement strand
TACCACCACGGGCGCTAACTTCTCGCGGACCTGGTTGATCGGCGGATTCCAGTGTCGAAGAGTTGTGAACTGCTCGATGTCTTCGTTAGGAGAAGCCATGCGCTGAGCCATTCTTTGCACATCCGGCGTGGCGGCAAACAGAGTTTTCTTCTCTTCCGGCAACGCGTTTGTGGGTGAACTCCAGGTATCACGCGTCTTATTGGCGATACTCTTGAGTTCTGCTTCCAGAAGACTACAGCCCGACCAGTTGGCCGTGGCCAGCCCTGTGAGAGCCAGCAACCCGACAACGCCAGCGGCAAATTTCTCGCCGTGATTCAGGAACAAGGCTTTGACATCAAAACCTTTGGACTTTGCCATGGTAACTCTCCCTAAGACATCCTAAACGCTGAAAGCTGAATCTTCACACGCCCGCCAAATCACCGGCGGATATTTCAATTTCCCGTCGCACCCGCACCTGCATCCGGTGTGGGCTCAAGTCCCGGTTCCGGTGGAGCTGGAACACCTTCTGTCGGCACAGGATTGGCCGGTGGCGTCGAACCCGGGTCTGCTGCTGGATCCGCCGACGGTGTCTCCGCAGATGGTGTCTCCGCAGATGGTGTCTCCGCAGATGGTTCTGTTCCTGGAGTCGGCTCAGTTCCTGCAGCTGTTTCCGCCCCGACCGGAGTTCCCTCCGCTGCAATAGTGCCCGCAGGAGAATTCTCGCCAGTAACCGCGCCTGTTTCTGTACCGGCGGCAGCACCCTCCACTGGGACAACTCCTTCCGGAGTACCCGATGCGTCAGTCATGTTGGGGTCAGCTGTCTCATCAGGAACAAGCTCACCAGGTGCCGCTGGTTCCGGTGCAGACGCCTGGTCAGTTTCCGCTGTCGCAGCCTGTGCGTCTGCTTCCTGAGCCGATTGATAGAGCGTCATCAATCCGCCAATCTTAACCATGACCAACAACGGATCGGCCATTGCGACCTGAATTGCTTCTTTGCCCTTATTCTGAGCTGCACCGGCACCGCCTCCCGGCATCATGGCTCCGTATCCCGCTCCGCCACCAGCCTCAGCGCCAAACGCACCTCCGGTCGCTGATGCGTCTGGCATTTCTGCACCCGCGCCAAATCCTGCACCGCCGCCGCCGAGATCACCTGCCATCCCAAATCCTGGACCGCCGCCCATATCGGCCATGTCGCCACTTCCGCCCGCGCCCATTCCAGACATCATCCCGCCGTCCATCCCTGGCATTCCACCACCACCACCGGAACTGCGAGGAGCCGATCGGGAGACCACTTCGACTCGCACAATTTCCACAGGGAAGTCGGAGTTCGTCAAGGATGCCAGCAGGTTCGGCAACTGGTCGTCACGAACAATTACATCCAGCAGAAACGCGCGTGTTTTGTATCCAAGGTCTACACCGTCATCGACGTATCGCACTTCTTCCACAGGAGCGGCCGCCCCCCCCATTCCGCCAGCACCACCGCCCATCGACATTGCGTCCATTCCCATCGCCATGCCACCGCCCATGCCGCCCATTCCACCGGCGCCGCCGCCAGCGGGACCTGCTGGCCCAAACTCTTCGGTGAGAATATCGGCTCCAGCGGAACCTTCAAACTCTTTGCCCGGATGGCTCTTGCCACCATCACCGCCGCCTGCTCCTGACATTCCCATGCCGCCGGCACCACCCATCATTTCGGCACCCATACCCATGCCGGCCATTTCTCCGCCCATGCCTCCCATGCCACCCATCATTCCGCCGCCGGAGGACGCTGGTGTCGCATCTCGATCGCCGCCACGCAGATGCAGCCGTGAAATCTGACGCACCTGTGATTCGGAAATTCGCGTCGCCCCTTCATTGACTCGAGCGATGGACGTCAGCAGCGACTGCAGAAGCCAGATGTCTTCCTGTGCATCCCAGATCTCAGTCGAAGACGGATAAGCGGTTCGCCACGAATTAAAGGGCTTGTGAGTGATCTTGCTGGTATCGACAACAACCAGGCCTTCACCGTTTTTGAACGGTTTGACGATGGTCAGCAGCTTTTCAATCTCGTCACGATAGATGGATGCCCATCGGCCTCGAGTCGTCGAATCCTTCACGTCTTTTCGATAGGTAATTCCCTTAAGATCGTTGGCAAGCACATCTGGCCAGCTGCGAGCATCCTTCTGTCGTTGCAGAAGCTGAGCAGACGCCGATTTGTACGCCGCGTCGTCTTTAGTATTCTCTTTTTTGGCCGCTTCCACCCAAAACTGATTGGGGTCGTTCGCTCCCTGTTTGGCTTTGTCGAACGATTTTTCAACGGCATCTTTTCGAGCCAGGATCTCGACAGCAATCGCACCGCTCGCCATCCACCAGCCGACGACGACCAAGACCAGCGACAGGGCGAAACAAATCCAGTAACGATGCTTGATGAGTGGTTGAAGCTTATCCATCTCAGAAATCCCCGTTTACCTGTCACATGGACAGAAATTACAGAACAAAATTGAACACTCGAACAACCAGCACACCGATAAACTCATCAACTTACGGAGCAGGCGTTTCCACTGCTTCTGTTGCAGCGTCACCGGTCGATTCACCTGGTGCAGGTGCACGAGGATCCACTTCTTTTCTTTGTCGCTCTATCGTTGGCACCCAAACAAACTGAACGATGAAGTCTGTACGATCCACGATCTTCACAGCCTGCTTTTCAGCCTTCCTAAAGATCGGCCCCTTACCGCCTGGAGTCTGTCCTCCGCCTGGCGGCATACCACCCGGATAGCCAGTTCCCGGGGGCATTGCTTCACTTCCCGGCATCATCGCTCCGGGGCCCATTGCAGTATCGGCGCCTGGGCCGCCTGCATATCCTTCACCGCCACCGTAGCCTTCACCACCCGACATCATACCGGGCATCATTCCACCGGGCATCATTCCACCGCCGCCCATACCGGTCATCTGGGAACCAATGCGAAGGTTCGGATCGTATTTTTCCTGCTCAAGCAGGCTCCATGCGACAACCGGATGCGAGATCCCGATCTTTCCAATCGGCACCTCAAGGCCACCCGAATTCAACGTGTACTGACGCAGGTTGGCAACCAATGTCTTTTCAACGAACCGCTTGTCAATTTCAGAGAAGTCATGCTTCTCTTTGTTGTTGAAGTAATGATGTCCCTTCAGGGTTACGATGTACCCCTTCTTGGTCAACGCTGTGCGGTCAAGCTCGGCAAAATCTTCGACCTTCTCTGCATCCACAAACTTCTGGTGCCAGGCAGCCACATCTTCCACCTTCTTGGCCGAAATTGATGTGATCCTTAACTTCTTTTGCAGAGTAATGTCGGCCTGATCCAGAGCATCGCCTTCATCATATGGCAGACACTCGTTGACCGCTTTGAAAAGCTCCATCCACAAGGATCGCTTCTGAAGCGGAGCAACCAGCTGATCGATGCTGCCCAGAATGGTTGTGTGCGTTCCTTCTTCGGAACCAAACGCAGACTTCTGAGCACCAATTTCTGACTGGACCTGGTCAACCAGTTTCTGCTCATCTTCCCATTTGCTGAGACTGTACGACTTAAGTACCGAAGCGCTGCCCATGGTGCTGATGCCCATGGTAAGCAGCAAACCGGCTGCTGCCGCAATGGCCCATGGCTTTTTGCTGCGGATCTTTCGTTCAACAACGATCTCCGGTGGCAGCAGCGACGTGCGAATACGAGTCTTGCCGATGGCCTGCAGAGCCAATCCATAGGGCACAGCAAACGTCATCATATTGTCAATAAACAGCGGGTCGGTGAGCACGGTGTCGCCGCTCACGCCGTTCAGGCTTTCCAGGCGTTCCACTTCGTACTGCAGGTTCTGCTGTAAGAATTTCTGCAGTCCGGCAAGTCGAAAACCATTGCCTACACCAACGATTTTTCGGATCTTTGCCGACCGATTCACGCTGCCGAAATAGCCAATCGATCGCTGGATCTCGGATACATAGTCGTTGAACACAGGACGCATGGCCTGA
The DNA here is from genome assembly GCA_003669615.1 of Planctomycetota bacterium. GTDB lineage: Bacteria > Planctomycetota > Planctomycetia > Planctomycetales > Planctomycetaceae > SXXK01. Next base: position 7,658 of record QWOO01000261.1, on the reverse strand, counting down.
AATACGGCCTTCGGGTCCGGCGCCTTTGTGGCGTTGCACTTCAAATGCTCGGCTTTGGCGAACGTCAATTTCATTTCACGCGTCAAAGCGCGAGTGAAATGGTTACCGCCAATGGGTACGTTTCGAATCCAGATGCTTCGGCCATTCGAAACCAGCAGAGTCGTATTGTCAGCACCCATGTCAAGAATGACATAGTAATCTTCGCCTGCAGGAGGCTCCGGGGTTTCTGCCGTCTTGCGAAATCCAAGCACGTCGTACGACAGAAAGTTGTACAGAGCCAACGGCGCCATCTGTACGAGTTCAATTTCTTTACCGTTGTTCGTAAACGGCTTCATTGCGTCAAAAACCAGATCACGCTTCATCGCAAAGAGGCCGACTTCCGCCTCCAGCATAAAGCCGCTCTCTTCAACACCGCCGCCGATCGGCTGGTAGTCCCAGATCACGTCATTCAAATCAAACGGAATCTGCTGGCGAGCTTCGTACTTGACGATCTCGGCGACCTTGCTGGACTCCACAGGCGGCAGTTTGATGAACTTCGCCAAAGAAGTCTGGCCGGGAACGCTGATGGCAATCAAATCGTTATTCAGCTTGTTTCGTTCGAGAAACGTCTTCATCGCTTCACGAATCAGCTCTTCCGGAATCGCATCCGGCTGGCTCAAAATCTTCGGGTGCGGAATATAATCGAACGCAGCCGCAACGACTCGCTCACCATCCCCGGAGACTCTCAGCTTAATTGCCTTCAACCCAGCCTGACCGATGTCAATGCCCCAGGCGCTGATTGGTTCCGCCATGTTAAGCCTCTACTTCACCAGATTTTCGATGGTATGGAGTGAACTTGAATTCTGTCGTAAACCGAAACACTGTGCCAAAATACCCACTACGGGTGCGAGCTTTCAGCGAACCCAATAGGAGCCTCAGGCTGAACTTCTGCCTTCTTGACGAATCCTAAGGCAAAAGTACCAGCGACTTTGCGGTCCCGTCAACCAATTTTGAAACGGCATGTCCTGGCAATTCCCCGATTTGTCCAAATTGCTTGCCCCTGCACACCTACAACCTGCCATTTCATCCACTTTTTACTTCAAACAGCTTGATTCTCACATTTCCGCGACTCGCCAGGGCGAATCTTCATGGTGCGGGTGAAATCTGAGACGTGAAATGCGAAACTACAGTTCCGGGGAATTTCTAAAAATCACGACCACACAATCTGAACTGCTTTACGTTCGTGAATTCAGCTCGTTTTCTGAATCGCAACCTCACAAGAGATAAGCTGCACATTGCCCATGAGCTCAGTTCAAGACTTTTCAGAGATCAGCATTCTGATCCCAGGTTACTCCATCGAGGACCTTCCGACGGATTTGCCCGAGGACAATGCTTCCAGCCTGCTCAACGCTGTCGCTTGCGCCTGGCATCCACGGCTGCTGCAAAGGTCGACCAGTATTCCTCTGTTTCGACAGGCGGAGTCTCTTTCAGGATATCCGGGGCGAAGAATTGTGTTCGTGCCGGCTCCTTCAGAATCCTGGATGCCTCACGAATGGCGGTCGGTTCTTCGCAGCCAGGGCCATATTGTGCTCGCCGGCTGTACGTCTCGTGAAGACTGGCTGGCGGCCATTGACGCAGCGCTGGCCGATGAACCAACCGGGAACGAACCATCAGGCAGCGAACCACTGGGCGAAGCGGTATCGGAAGTCGTAACGGAGACTTCGCTCGATTCAGCTTCTGGATCAACCGCTGAGCCCAGCTCGGAAGTTCGTGATCACTTCTTCGCTCTGGGCACCGTGCTGCTTCAAACTCTGTTACTGAGTCGGCGCCGACATCATTTTGTGGATGCCGACAACCAACTTCTGGGACGCGAAGTGCGATCGGCCGCCGATGCCTGGGCTGCTGGGGACGACACGACAGCTCGTTTGCATCTCGGTCGATGCTTCGAACACCTGCGAGAAACGCGTGAGCGGTTCTATCCGATGAACTGCTATCTGATCGATATCTGTATTCCCGGCGACGATGAAGACCCGGCCGCAATTCAGAGTCTGCTCGAGTCCCCACGGCCGCTGAATCTTTTCGCAACCGGCCACGACATTTCCACATGGCTGGACAGGCAGCCGGGCCTCAGTACTTTGATCAGGGACAGGGTGGCCAGCGGACAGTTATGTCTGCTGACTGGTCACGACAGCGAGACTCGTTCTTCATTGGGGTCGATGGCCGCCACGGTGGATGATATTCGCCGCTGCCGCGACATCATTACGTCTGTTACAGGTTCACCGCCCCGTCATTGGGCTCGCCGACGTTATGGGATGACGGCGTCACTGCCGACTCTGCTTCAGCATTTCGGGTTTGAATCCGCTATGCATGTGGCTTTGGATGACGGACTGTATCCTGATCGGGAACGCAGCCAGTTCGACTGGCAGGCACCGGATGGATCCAGCATTGCCGCCGCTTCCAGAATCCCACTGGCGATCGACAGTGCTTCTGGATTTTTGAGGTTTGCTGATCGCTACAACGAAAGCATGCAGGACGATACCACGGCCGCTTTGTTCGTCGCTCGTTTGCCCGCTCTTCGGTCTCCGTGGCTGAGAGATTTGCACATTGCTGCTGGCTATGCGCCGGTTCTGGGCGAGTTCGCGACGATGGAAACTCTATGCCACGCGACGGGTGGAAGTCGACTGGCGGAACGGTACGAACATTCCGAGTATCTCGCTCCATTCTTGATCCAGTCGTCGGTGCTTAAAACGGAACCGCCCGTTTCCGGTCCGGCTATCCTGCGACAGCTTGTTCAACGACTGGAATCGCTTCGCGCAGTCTTAGGAATCGCTGCACTGATCCGTGCGGCGGAGAACTCAGCCGAATGGTCGGCAACACTGACACGCATCGAATCCGAAACTGCCGCACTGGAACTTCAGCATGTGGATGTGCTGAACACAGCAGCGGATCGAGCGGTCGTGCAGCAGCAGACGTCCGAGAAGATTCTTGAAAGTCTCGGAAACCTTGAAAGCGTCATGGCCGGTGCAGTCCAGTCAAAGGTGCCTTCGAAGGCCGCAAATTCCCGAGGCCTCTTCCTGATCAACTCACTGCCGTTTGCTCGGTTCGCGTCCGTTGTCTGGCCTGATAGCTGGAGGCGTCCGGCGAGTTCAGCGTCGATTGAACTATCGCAGCGTGTGAAAAACTCCGAACGACTTCTCGTGAAGTTGCCTCCGGGTGGCTTCGTTTGGTTGACGGAACACGATCCCAGCCAGGCACCTCAGCAAGTTCTGGAACCAGCGAAAGGTGAGGCGCCGCTGGCCGAAGCTCTGACGCTGCGGAATCGACACTTCGAAGTCACCTTAAGCGATCGGACAGGCGGAATCACCGCTGTCACCTGGCATCATCAGCGAGGCAATCGGCTGAGCCAGCAGGCCTGCTTTCGATACGAACGTGACTTAACGTTGCCGGACGATGGAAGCGGTGAAGTGCGCAAGGTGTCGTATGCTGCCGCAAGAATTGTCAGCCAGCGAGTACTCGAACAGGCGACCGTTTTCGCGTCGGTCGAAACGGTTGCCGAACTGGTTTCTCCGGTGGACGGTTGTGTGCTGGCGACGGTGCGACAGATCACATCTGTCGATCGAGTTCAACCACGCATCACTGTGACGCTGGAGTTTGAAAACATCGCACTCAATGTGAAAGGCAATCCGTGGCTGACGTATTATGGCTGCCGGTTTGCGTGGGATAACGAGTCCGCTTCGCTGACCCGCGCTGTTATGGGGCAGGCGTGCGGCTTTCGATCCGAAAGATTTGAGTCGCCCGATTACGTCGAAATCAGTGATCAGGATCACCGCGCGGTCATTGCAACACACGGACGACCGTACCATCGGCGGTCAGGACCGAGAATGCTCGACAGTCTGCTGATCGTTGAAGGAGAAACATCGAGATCATTTCAATTCACGATCGATTTCGACCAGCCGTTTCCACTAAGAACCGCCGCGGATGTTTTGTCTCCGGTGATCGTTCTTGAAACGTCTGCCGTCATTCCCACCTCAATGCCGAGCAGCTGGATTCTGGGTGTCTCTGCAAAGAACGTGGAACTCGTTCGAATGGATCATTCCACTGGATCTGCAGAAGAATCTGAAGAGTTGCAGGTGATGCTGTCAGAGACCGATGGCGTGTCCGTACAGTGTCTGCTGAAAACTGCCAGAAAGCCTTCCAACGCTTTCAGTGTGAATGCCGATCGCACAGAGAAGATTGCTCTCAACGTGACAGAACAAGGCATCGCTGTGACTCTGAATGCTTTTCAGATCAAAACCCTTATCCTTGTTTTTTGAAGAAGCGGTGGTGAACTTCACCGAGCCTTCAAATTCATCGCTACATTGCCGGTGACTGCAGTTTCGACAGCGAAGCTGTGCAAGCAGCAGGCGATGCAGGTAGATGTGACACTGACCAGCGGACAAACTGACAAGCCACGATCGTGGCCACAGGAGTGATTGACGATGATCGTTACGATTGATGGACCGGCCGGCTCCGGGAAAAGCACCGTTGCTCGACTGCTGGCCGATCGCCTTCATATGCGTTTTTTGGATACAGGCGCGATGTATCGCGCGATCGGGTTGGCGGTCCTTCAAGCGGCGGCAGATGAAAACGATCCGTTGGCGGTGAAGAGCATTGTGATCACCAGCGGGATCGTGTTCGATGGCGATCGACTTCTGCTGAACGGGCAGGATGTGACCTCCGAGATTCGTTCACCCGAAGTCACAGCCGTGTCATCGATCATCGCGTCCAATCCGTGCGTGCGAGAACGTCTGGTGGAACTGCAGCGCCAAATCGGCGACAAGGGGAATATGGTCACAGAAGGACGGGATCAGGGGACAGTGGTCTTTCCGGACGCTCGACATAAATTCTTTGTCACAGCCAATCTGGAAGCACGGGCTCGCCGCCGTCAGCGTGAGTTGGTCTACAAAGGCGTGAATCAGCCGCTCAGCGTGGTGATGGATCAGCTGCGGCAGCGAGATGAACGTGATGAACAGCGGGCTCACGCGCCGATGAAACCGGCCGACGACGCTTTGGTCGTCGACACCTCGGACCTGACGATTGCTCAGGTTGTCGATGCGTTGACGAAGCGAATCGACGCTCCATAGGCCGCATATCGCCAACAGACTGCGATCTTTTTGGATTGCCACGTTTTGCGATCGCCGTAAGAGTTCCCATACAAGCTCAAAGCGCCAGCGAGTGGGCTTCTCCAGCCGCCGTTGGTCCACTCGCTGTCGCTTTTTAAAATTGCGAGTTTTTATGCTGTGGTTGATCAAGCGTGCCAAAACAGTGGGATTTATCATAACGCGACACGTTAGTTTTTAAGTTGCGCATCTGCCGCTATCCCAACCCGACGCGTCAGCGAGGGATTGTGTTTTTGCGTTTCGCCAGTGTTTCCCTAAATCCCTCGCTGACGCTTCGGGCTGGGATGGTCACAAGCTCGCAACTTCAAAACGGGGGTTCGAGCCTTGATAACGCGCCATGCCTCAGGGAATTTTAATCACTGTGCCACTTACGGCAGCGCCGCGTCAAGGCCTCTCGCTGACTTCCACAGCCTGTCAGGTGTCCACTTCCGCGAATTTTTGCGGCGGAAGAGCCATGTGGAATGACGGTGAAAGCCTGTCCGTGTAAGCTTATGAGTTTTTCCGTGGTGATTTGCGACGACGCTGTGTGTTGGTCCGGTTTGGCCGATCATCGGTCGCACACCTGCATCTTAGTACGTCATTCGGCATTAAAGGACAGCACTCATGGGGATTCCGAAAGTGGCGATTGTTGGTCGCCCCAACGTCGGAAAAAGCTCGCTGCTGAACTGGCTGGCTGACCGTCTGATCTCTGTCGTCGATCCTACTGCCGGAGTGACTCGCGATCGCGTGACATGGATCATGCACGAACGAGACCGCTATTTCGAACTCATGGACACTGGCGGAATCGGCATCGTCGACAGCGACGATTTGTCCGAAGACATCGAACGTCAGATCCAGGCGGGTCTCGATGAGTGCGATGTCATGCTGTTCGTCGTCGATGCCAAGGCCGGAGTAACTCCGCTGGATGAGGAAGTGGCCAAGCGGCTGCGACGCCTCCAAAAGCCCGCATTGCTGGTCGTCAACAAATGCGACTCTTCCCGACTCGACATGGAAGCAGCCTCGTTCTTAACGCTGGCTAATCTTCCGCTGGTTGCGACCAGCGTGAAAGCGAACCGCCATCGCGAAGACCTTGTGACCGCCATTATCGAACTGCTGCCGGAAGCTCTGGAGACTGAAAACGCAGAAGGCGATGAGCTGCTGGAACCCGCCGATATGCGGCTTGCTGTCGTGGGCCGCCGAAACGTGGGAAAGAGCACGTTTATTAATCAGCTTGCTCAATGTGAACGAGTCATCGTCAGTGAAATTGCCGGTACAACTCGAGACAGCATCGACATCCGTTTTGAAGTCGACGGTAAGTCTTTCATTGCGATTGATACACCAGGTGTTCGCAAGAAAAAGAGTCTGGCCAACGATATCGAATTTTACGGCCTTGTTCGGGCTCAGCGAAGTATTCGCCGTGCCGATCTTGTGCTGATGTTTTTCGACGCGACGCAGACAATTTCCAAGGTCGACAAGCAGCTGGTGGAAGAAATCAGCGAACACTACAAGCCGTGCATTTTCGTCATCAACAAATGGGACTCGGCGCTTGACCAGAAGATGACCACAGACAAGTGGGTCAAGTATCTGCTCGACACATTCAGCTCGATGCGGCACGTTCCGATCGCAATTATCACTGCGAAGGACGGACGCAACATTCGCAAGCTGATTAATCTGGCACAGTCGGTCCACAAGCAGGCGACTCTGCGAATGAGCACCGCTCGCCTGAACAAAGCCGTGCGAAAAGCCATCGAGCGCAATCCACCACCGATCCGCAAAAATCGTCGACCAAAGATTTACTTTGCGTCACAGATTGCCGGCTCACCTCCCACGATTGTTCTGAAGTGCAACGACTCCTCGCTGCTTGATGAGTCATGGAAGCGATTTCTGCTGGGATTTCTTCGCGAAACCACCCCGTTTCAGGAAGTGCCCATTCGGCTGGTGATCCGCGGCCGTAACGAAAGTGATCCCGACCTGCTCGGTGCTGATTCTCCACGCGTGCGGATGGATGATGCAGACGAAGTGGATGACGAGGTCGATGATGAACCGGAAATCGGGCAACTCAGCGACGAACAACTGGCCGCTCATGACGACGGCGAGTACAACGATGACTGGGACGAATCAGATTTCGATGCCGAAGATATTCTGTCTCTGGACGAAGACCTTGACGCCCCGGCTCCCAACTTTATCGACGAAGAAGGCCTGATATAGCCGCCAGCATTCCGTGGACGTGATGGAATCCGTCCACGGAGCCGGTGTTCATACTGATGAATCTCTCGAACAAAAAAAGAGCCCTGGCGACGATTGTCTCCAGGGCTCTTTTGCATTGACCACTTCCAGATGAATGGGAACTACAGCAGTCCGAATTCCGCACGCAGCAGCATCAGAGCTCGATCGGCTTCGGTCACCGAAATCACGATGCTCAGCTTGATCTCGCTGGTGTTAATCATCTGCACATTGATCGCGTTATCGCCCAGAGTCCGAAACACGCGGCGGCCCACATCAGTGTGGCTGCGGAGACCAATTCCGGCGATTGACAGCATC
>QWOO01000069.1 GCA_003669615.1 Planctomycetota bacterium | reverse complement strand
CGTCAAACACGTGAGATACGCTCAATCGACCATTCGAAACCTCGACTTCGGAATTCCGAAAGTACTACTCCCGGCGCGACCGACCGGCTAATTTTTCCTGTCTGCTCTCGCAGTTCTTCGGCAATAATCGCCGACCGAGTTTCATTGGCTCCATATAACTGACACGACCGCTTGCAGCCCGGGATCATCCTTTTCCCGATACTTTTGCTCCTGTGCAAAAATGCCGAACAACAATAGCACAGCACCGCAGGCTGATGGCTGCTAACGGCCATCCTGAACATCGATTGACACAACGGAGTCGCATCAATTGTCCTCGTTGGATGCCCACATCCACATTACGAAACCAAGCCCGGCCACCAGAGTGCCGTTGCTTGTTCTTTCCTTGCTGCTCTGCGGTTGCGCTTCCGGCCCTTCCTGCTATCGCGAGTTGACCTGTCGAGACCGCCTGCGAGAAGCGTCGCCGGAAATCGTGTTTGAGTACGGTAGGCCTAATTTCCTGCTGGACGGAATGCAAAAAGTTGCCGAGCTGCCCTCGCGTCTGATGCTCGGGGGCCGACTGAAGCCTGACCATATTCCAACCGACGAAACTCGCGAGATCCTGACCGACTATATTCAGGAAAATGAATTGGCCCACGTACCAGTTTTTGTCAATTACTATAGCCCGCTCGGCGAATGGAAACGACTTCGCGAGAACGATCGCATTGCCCCCATCTGGAAATACACGGCCGGTACGTTCAGTTTGGTCAACTACACGATCATGCCCGGACGCGTTTTCGGACGTGACGATTACAACCCGTTTACGAACAGTCTTTATTTCAACTCGGGACGCCTGACTGATTCTCTGCATGCAGCTGCATATGCAAAGGACATTCATCAGCGAGAAGCCCCAGGGCCGTATGCGACCGTGAATTCTATGCCCTTGCTGTCGCTCTGGAAAACCACTCGCGCGGTGGATGACATTGTGTACTACGCACAGGCGCGTGATAACTGGCAGCTGGAGTCCGGTGTCTATCGCGATCAGTTTCCACAGGTGGCCGTGGAAACCATGGTGCCAGCCGCCTTCTTTATGTCGCCGATCGGAAATCTGGCTCTCGCCATAAGCGGCGGAGCGGTCGGGTACGCCGTGGGTCGCAGCGTGGAACAGCAGAGAATTGCCGAACGCAGCGCAGAAGGTGATGAAACCGAAAGCCGCGGTTCCCAAACTGAGGATGAAGAGAACCCGTCACATGTTGAACTTGCCGGGCACCAAGAAACGTCTTCCCCTGCTGACGCTGACGCAGAAGACAAGGCTCAGCCCGAAACCGACAACCGTCGCTGACGGACTTCAGGAACTGACGGGCTTCAGACCGGTACACGGCTGCCAACGATCGACAAATGCTGACCGAATGATTCGAGCCGGCAGAAGAGTTCACAGGAAAAGATGCCAGCGCCACCTCAGGCCTGCTGGCTCTTTCCATCGCCGCTTCTACTTTTCTGTTTCGTCGTCCTTCTTCATCAACTCTTTGTAACGCTTCTGAAACTTGCTGACCTTGGGTCCTACAACGGCCTGGCAGTAAGGATTGTCTGGATTCAGAGCGAAGTAGTCCTGATGATAATCTTCAGCCGGATAAAACTTCTTCAGTTCTTCAATCGTCGTGACAATCGGGTCGCTGAAGTCGCCCGACTTGTCCAACTCCGCGATCACCGTCTTGGTCGATTCTTTTTGTTGTTCATCATGGTAGAACACTGACGAACGGTACTGAGTTCCCACGTCGGCGCCCTGGCGATTCTTCGTGGTCGGATCGTGCGTGTAGAAGAACACGTCAAGCAACTGCTCAAAGGTCACCTGCGACGGATCAAATGTGATCTGGATCACTTCCGCGTGGCCAGTCAGCCCTGTGCAGACTTCTTTGTATGTCGGATTCGGTTTGGGGCCGCCCGTATAACCGCTGACGACTTTGCTGACTCCCCGGACCTTCAGGAAGACAGCTTCTGTACACCAAAAGCAGCCTCCTCCAAAGGTTGCCAGGCTGGTTTTTGATTTTTCCGCTGCCTCGTCTTTAGTAAATGGCATCGCTGTTTCCTTTCGTCAAATCAGCACACGGCTGCAAGCCGCATCACTTTTGCTCGGAACGAGCGTCAAAGTTCTGAATGCATGGGATGCATCCTCTTCAAATTTCGACGCGAATCGACTGTCTGAGTTTTACGAACATTCGACGATCTTTTCAAAACGCTTTTGAAACTCGTTCCGGAAATCCCTCTTTCCGTGGAATTCGGATTTCTCGGCAAATGACTCCGAAACTCTCTTCTGCGGCCGACTCTCATCCTTTTTGCTCCCGCAACTTCACTCCATAACACGGCAGAAATTGCCGATTCAGCGAACGATGCACACCGACGCCACAGAAGGCTTCAAAACGTGCAGCCAGTTGACCGAAGACCTGACGTCACAATCCTAAGAACCATCAAGTTTGGACCTTCTCGACGTCGATCAGACCGATACTGAAGGATCCGCGCCGTCCAATGGTAAATCCGAAAAGACTGGCAAGCGGGGTGTTTTACTGATACTCGAACGTTCTTCGACGCTCACCGTTTATGCTTCGTTGACCAGAGAGCTGAGTTTCCATTGCAGAGGGCATGAAGATGAAAGATGCATTTGGAGACGCTTTGCAGAAGATTGCTTGTGCCGCTCACAAGCCATCATCGCCGGCTGAGTTTCCCTTGGTGGAAAACATCGCCCAGGAAGTCTCAGTGCCTGAGTCAATCTGGATCGCACCGCCTTCGATCACCATCATCGAAGAGTCACGTGCCGTCAACAACTCGCCACGCGAGATCCCAAAAGCGGTTTCGACCAATGTCGCAGTCGAGCACCCAGTCGACGTCACCGCCGCTGGCTCCGAGGAATTGTTAGTCGTACAGTCTACGCTTCCACGGCCGGTCGAAGAACGTCGCTCGCCGCTGACATTTCTTCTGGACCATCGTCGTCAAACCGCTGCGGTAGTTGTGCTCATTTGTATCACTGCGATATGGACAGACGATGGCACCGGTCATTCGCTGTTCACATCGTCAAACAGACTGTCTTCACAGAGTGACTCGTCGAGTGTCAGTGACGCCGAGTCCCTGCTGTCCGACTTTGACGCAGTTCAGATTCAGCCTCTGCGGGAACCGGCAGATCCGGTTGAGCCATCGCCGGCTGATCCATTTCCGTTTTCCATTCCGGCAGAAGAATCGGAAGCGTCGGTCACTTCGGACCCGGCAGCGTCGAATGTCTCGCAGGCGACCAATCAGATGCCTCCCGCGACAACACCGGCGACGCGGAAGGAGGCCTCATCCGAGCAGTCTCCGTTCAGTCCAGTCTCCTCCTCTGCTTCGCACGCTGTCAGATTCACCGGCCAGATTGAGCCTTTGCAGTAGACCTCCGGGTTCAGAAATTCTCTCGATCTTTATCCTCCTCACTCAGCGAACGCCGGCAGAAACTCAGGACCAGGGACTTATGTACGAATCATTCTGGAAGCTCTCAGGTAAACCCTTCGCGAATCGCTGCGAGCCAAATCATTTTTACCGCGGCAAGTCCCATCACGCGGCTTTGCTGAGACTGAAATACAGCCTGGAAAACTTTGCAGGCCCCGGTTTGATCGTGGGGCTGTCGGGCACAGGGAAGTCGAGCCTTGTTCGTACATTCGCTGCGGAGAGTCCAGAGCTGCGTCCGTTTGTGCATGTCGTCTTTCCGGCTCTGGAATGCCACGACCTGCTGCGATTGATCGCGTCTGAACTTTGTCCAACGCTGCCGGCTGATGTCTCTGGTATGGACAATGTCCTGAGAAACATCCAGACAACTCTCAGGGCCTGCGCGGCAAAAAATCAACGTCCGCTGATTTGTCTTGATGACGCTCATCTTTTGTCAGAAGACGCATTGCAGTTTGTAGTGCAGCCGCTTCTGAATCTTGCCGAATCCGATTCCTCCATTCGCCTCTCTATTCTGCTGGCCGGACTTCCCGTACTGTCTTCGCGTCTTAGAAAAGTTGGTGAGCTGAGCGAACGAATTGCAGTCACGACACCTCTGAGCGGATTCACGGCCAGTGAGACATCCGACTACGTGACGGCGTGTCTGACACAGGTGAATGGTCCGCCTGAAATCTTTTCACCCGGCGCTCTGCAGCGACTTTACGATGTCACCGCAGGCAATCCGCGTCGTATCAATCGCCTCTGCGATATGGCGTTACTGGTCGGCTACGCGGAACAGCTGACTCAGATCTCGGAAGCCCAAATCGACGCCGTCGGTGCCGAACTGCTTCCCGCCGCCGCCTGATCAGAGCCGCCCGAGATGCGTTGTTTTGCGTTCGGTCCATTTGGATGCCGCTGCCGAACGCCCAGTGGCGATGAATTTTCTTCGCAGCCGACGGAACACAGCTCGTTCGACGGCCAATTCACCTAATTTCAAGCGATGATTCGTTGCCAAAGTCGCAGCCAGATCGTTTGAAATGGCGAAAAGGCGGAACATTTGGGGCCGTTTTTCAGGAATTCCCCCATCGTGGTCAACGTGTACCGCAGAACCGTGTAAATTTCTGCAATGAAGAGGACCACTTTAACCGCCGTGTCAGATACGTCTTCATCGCGGTTAATGCTCAGCATCCAAACCCGTTTCGGTCTGTCTCAGCTATCGGGCTTTGTTCGTTCCTGTCTGTTTACATGATTTCACCACGGAGTTGCACAATGGACGAGTTCGTTCAAATGATTACTCAATATCTGTCGATGCTCATCGAATTCCTGAAGGCCAAGCTCGGCAATGATCTGTTTGCGTCTGTAGCTGCCAAGCTTCCGGATTTGCTTGGGAAAGCAAAATAGCGTGCAGAGCCAGAGTTTCTTCTTCGAAGATATTCGATCGCTGACGTCGAACTCTTCCCAGAGGAAAACTTTCTGTCCTGCAATGTTTTATTGACTAACAGCCTCGCACATTTCCAGATCCATGACGCGTGCAAATCTTTATGTCCCCGTGACCGCTCGCCGTGGAAGTATTGCCATCGGCAACTTCGACGGCGTGCATCGTGGTCATGCGGAAATGCTGCAGCGTCTGAAGCAGATGGCTACAGCCACGGCATCGCATGCCGTGGCTGTAACATTTGACCCGCACCCAATCGCGATCCTGCGGCCGGAATTCACTCCGCCCATTCTGACAACTCTGTCAGAACGGATTACGCTTCTTAAAGAATCAGGGGCGGACGAAGTGGTCGTTCTTCCCGTGACTCAGCAATTGCTGGAGATGACGGCCGAGCAATTCTTTACCGAAGTTATTGTCGAGCAGTTTGAAGCACGCGGCATCGTCGAAGGGCCGAATTTTCATTTCGGTAAAGATCGACACGGAGATACGCTGCTTCTCCAATCGCTGTGCGATACACATGGCATCCAATGCCATGTCGTGAAGCCAGTAGTTGACGGCGACCTCATGATATCGTCCAGCCGGATTCGCGAACTGTTGTGCAGCCGCGCGATGACTCAGGCGACAGAACTCCTCGGGCACCCGTATCGCCTCTCGGGAGTTGTAAAGCAGGGCGCACAGCGAGGACGGACGATTGGATTTCCAACCGCCAATCTCACCGATATCCCCACGCTTCTGCCGGCTCACGGCGTCTACGCGGGCCTAACGCAATTGGACGGACGGTGGTTTCCTGTCGCTGCCAGCATCGGACCCAATCCCACGTTTGGTGAACACCGCGAAAAGATCGAATGTCACATCGATGGATATGTAGGAGACCTCTACGGAAAAATCCTGCACGTGGATTTGCTGTCGGAAGTGCGAGCCCTGCAGTCCTTTTCATCCATCGACCTGCTGATCAGCCAGATTCAGTCTGATGTCGCATACTGCCGCCGGACGGCCCAGCAGTTTCTGGCGAAGGGCTGATTACTCAATTCCCTTGAGCCGCCGAATCATATTCTGAATGTCACGTGGCCAGGCCGATTTGTAGTCATGTATTTCCTGAGTCACCGGATGCACAAATCCCAACTCGGCCGCATGCAGCGCCAGTCGTGGTGCACCGCTTTCGTCGCGGATCGCAGTCTTCCCTACAGCACCACGATATTTCACATCCCCGCAAATGGGATGACCCAGTTCAGCCAGATGAATTCGAATCTGATTGGTACGCCCCGTTTCCAGCCGACACTCCATTTCATGATACTTTCCCAGATGACGCAGTGGCGCGATGTGTGTCACCATCCGCTTGCCAAAGCTGCCATCCGGCGAACTGCCTCGCAACCCGTCTCCGCGGTCGCGAATCTGACGACTCTCGATCGTTTGCGCCGGCAACCATCCAGGAATCACACACAGGTATCGCCGCAGCGCATCGTGCGCGGCGAATTGTTCAATCAGCCCGGCCTGAGCCCCTTCATTGCGAGCAAACACAAGGATCCCGCTGGTCTCGCGATCAATCCGATGCACGGCCAGCAGCTCATCCCCTGTGTTCCGCAATACAGGATCTTTCCGACGAGAAATCAGACGGTGCAGACTTTCCTCCAATGAAGGCTGTCGGTCCTTCTTTTCCTGCTTCCAGTTCACATCGCCCGGATGCCGCAGGGACAGCATTCCCGCGGGCTTCTCCGCTACGACCACATGCGCGTCGATAAACAGGATTTTGACATCATTGTCGCCAGGTGGCGGAGGCAAAGGCTGCCCACGCAGCTCGATTGTATCGCCCGCAACGACTCGGCGACCTTCATCAATGCAGAGGATTCCATTGATCGAGATCCGCCGGCCGGCCAGATGCTTTTTCGCTGCCGACCATGTGAGATCAGGCACATGCTTCCGCAGCGCCGCCAACACAGCACCGGCGGTTTCAGAAGTGATGGAAAAATGCTGAGCAGTCATGGAATCTGTCGTAAGTCACGTCCCCTTCGGGCCACCGTTTGGCCCTTTGATCCCGACAGTCTAGCACAATCTCCCTCGCAACTCGACGGACCTGATCGCGTTCAATCAGGCTGCATAGCACTTGGCGAATTCCGCAGCTCCCCGAAGATTCCCGCCACACGTCGAGGCTCGAGTCATAGAATGACTCGCCTACGCAGGTCGGTCACTCCGTGACCGAATCCTCGCGACTAGTTGTCGCCCATCATCATGTCAGGCTGGTCGAGGTCATCCGCGAGCCAGACCGAGGAGCCGACTGGTCCCATAGTTCCTGCATCGCCCTGGCGTTCCTTCGAACGCCGTTACGCAAGCCCGCGAGCTTTACACCAACGGCGTCGAAGATGAGCGGCACGACGCGACTGTGGACCGGACGACCGACTGGGTCAACAAGATCAGTCAGCTCGTAGTACTCAACGCGAATTCCTCAAACGGTCTGGCGCAGAGCCTTGCCGATGCCATTCGGAACACCGCCACACAGTATCCGGTCACAATGATAAGCGGGATGAATGCACTGGGCCAACCGGAAGGAGTGTCGCAGGCCAATCCGTTCTGGCTGGCACTGGCCAATAAAGCGGATCTGGCGGCTGACTACGTTGCCAGCGTGAACCGAGCGAAGGCGGAGTACCTTGTCGGTGAATCCACGACCGTCGACTCGGGGCCTTACAAGATCATGGTCTGTGCGCCCAACGGTCTCATCGGCACGGGCATGCTGCAGCATCAGGCGGAGCTGCAGATCAGTCAGTCCGCAGCCACTCGCGACTACAGCAAAGCCACGGTCGAGGCCGCCGGTCAGCGAGACCGCACCCTTGCCAACGCCCGCACCAACCTCGCCGCTGCGAAAGGAACGTGGGAACAGGGACTCGTCAGCCAGACCGATACCAACACAACAGTGGCAAAACCGTCCCTCGATCCCCCCACGACTCAGCCCCCGAGCACAACCACCACCGCCCGCCAGTTCTCGACACTGCTCAGCGGCGGACTGGTCTCGGCATAACCGGCCCCACAAGAAAACGGCACAAGCAACGCGGATGCGACCGATGAAGACCTGGAAACCATCCCCATCAACGAGACCCCTGCGCCGATCGATCCGCCGGAAACACGGAACGCAACAACGCAGTTGATGAATTGGTTTGCTGGACTTTACGCTCAAGATCCAACGTCTGATTCAGTCCCAGGAAAACCCACCGCTCCAACGGAACCGACAGAGCCAGCAGGCAACAACTTTCATCTGCAAACACCAGCGAAACTGGCAGGAAAACGTGACCAGCTTCATGGGTGACCAAGGTGGAGACTGAAGCAGAACTCAAATCGCTTCGGCACAGCGTCCGTCGTCGCTTGCCGTCCGGTGATGATCAATGGAGCAGAAGCAGCATTGTCCGGCTCAACCTTAAAACAACATTGCGGCCAAGGGGGCGCCCGACGAAAGAGATCTGAGGCGTTTGTCTCATCCTACGGCGTGCAGCCAAAGTTCTGCCGACAGATTCAGGCGGTCCGGAATCGATAGTTTTTCTTTTGGGGCTGGCCGTTGTCCCGCCCCTCTCAACGCCGTTCGGCCTGCCAAAGTGGTCGATGCCAGCTGCTTCGTTAAATAGGAATCTGAAGCGATAGTCGTTGTTTGCTCCGCAAACAAAACGGATTGGACTCCGCAATCACCATGTGCTCGCACTTGTTGGCAGGAGGGCTGTTGTTCTGATTCGTGTGGGCTTTGAAAAAACTGCTGCACTCCAGCATCCGTTTTGTTCGCAGAGCGAACAACGACTTTGGGGAACGCCAGGGTGCAGCAGTGCAAGGTTGGGCGACGCTGACTTATTCAACGAGGCACAGTTGAGGCGGGAAGACTTCCGTGGTGCCGGAGTAAAAACGCAGGCCGCGGAGGACGATGGCTTTCGATTCGCCGGGAGTTAACTCTAAATGCCAGTGCTGGGATTCGGTCGAAGCAAAGGTGACTTCCCCATCGAAGGATGCCATCTCATGATTTGCCAGAGGCTTTTGATCTCCAGTTTCCGTCGAAGCGGAGACCGAAAACGCTTTCACCGGATGGTATTGTCCACTGTGTCCGGAGTAGAGCCGGATCTTTGTCAGTTCCACCGGGAACGGAAATGTCAGGTCGAGTGTCACGTTTTCCGCAACAGGTTCGGAGTGCCACATCGATCCTGCGTCGAAGTAGATGTCCGGCCCGGGACTCTGACGAAAGTAACCGACGACGCAGCTTTCGACTTTCGAATTGAATGCGGATCCGGCATTGCTTTTGACTTCGATGGTATAATCCGGCTGGCCTTCCATCTTAATGGGTGCGAGCGGAATTGGGGTCCAGAAAAGCTTGTAGCCATCGGGCACATCTTTAGTGGAAGAGAATTCAAGATTTGGTATCAGGCGATCATTCAAAGCCAGAGCACGGATATCTTCCGGTATCATGGCGGCTGGTTGCAAAGACGGTTCAAAGCCGCGAGTCCAGTGGGCCTGATTGTAGGACATCAACGACGGATTGTTGCCCGTCATTTCGATTCCATACGCATCAACATGGGGCAGCCCAAAGGTATGGCCAAGCTCATGTTCCAATGTTGACTGTGTATTCGGCTTCTTCGTAAACACGTCGGTCGACATCATGGTCGCTCCACCGCCGGTGTTGTAACCGCCATTGAGCACGCTGCCGACGCCGATTGGCCAATCGTCTTTGGAGTTTGCAACGACAATCAGGAAGACATGCGGGCAATTGAAGCGGTTGTAGCCGAATTCCTGCAGAAGCTCCGCCGCGAAATCCAGAACAGCATTGCCATCTCGTTCACGATATTCGTTCAGAGTCTTCTTCCCGCGAACTCGTCGAATCTTGTCTTCGATTTCAAACGTCGTTCCCAGCAGTTCCCCGTAGCGTCGCTGTGTCCATTTCAAATGCCGCAGGACAATGCCGTCCAGTTCTTTCCGCGGTGCCTTCTCGCCCTTCGGCGTAAACACAACCGGCAGCACAGAAACTCGTTCGGGCGGGAAGTAATGCTTCCTGTTTTTCTCGAGGCTATTCTGGGCCCACGCGGATTCCGAACAGATGAACGCCCAGGCCAGTATCGAGACCGCTGCCAAACTACGTCGCATGGTGTGAAGTTCCTGGTGAAAGTAGACGGTTTCTCCTTGCGTTGTAGCATAGCTCGCAGGACCTTGATTCGCATCCACTGGGACAGTTCGGTGCGGGTGAGCTATGACGTTTTTTTGCTTTTTGATAGTTGCAGCCTGCACCCCACGCCGCAGATCCGACCTCCGGCCACCCTCTCCCCCGAAGTCGCGTGGACTTAGCGTAGCGGAACTCGCCAGGAGTTCCGGCTTTCCTGGCAAATCACCGGAAGTCTACGCGACTTCCGCTACAACTTTTTTTCTAAGTCCACGCTATTGCACCGTCACCCCCGAGGCGAAGAAGGGCGGCGGAGATCGCTCTGTTTGCAAATACCATTCTGGTTGTGGCCGTCGAGAATCTCTCCGCGGCAGTGCGAGGGAGATGTACAGGCGAGAAACTTTCGTGCGGCCTGTTTTCAAATTCCGGCACCGATCGCGTACAGTGCTGAGTCGTTCCGCGGTCGCTGGTTTCGCACCACTCGGGAACTCCTACTTCTGACGGACAACAAAACGCCGACAGGGCAGGGGCTGGGTAAATTTTCAAGTCCTCCATTTTGCAAGTTGTCACTCAGAGAATTGATGCCATGACTCATTCCTTCTGCCGCCATTTTCATTTGCTCATGCTGACCATATTGGTTATGGGCTGCGGGACTGCTGCAACAGATCCAAAATCGTCTTCGACTACATCAGATCCAGTCGGGAATGTCGGGACACTGGTTTCAGAATCGAAGGCTCCTGCGCCGTCTGCTCCGCCTGTTGAAAGCACGGAATTCGTCGCGCCGCCTTTGACCGCTGACGAAATACAGCAGGGCTGGATTAGTCTGTTCGATGGCCGATCTCTTTTTGGATGGCAAGTGCCGACCGTGTCCAACTGGCATGTCGAAGACGGTACGATCGTTGTCGACAATGGCGAAAAAAGCTTATTGCTGACTCCGTTTGAACTGGATGACTTTGAACTGCGGTGCGACTTTCAACTGGCTGCAGGCGGTAACAGTGGTCTCTTTCTCAGGACCGCTGAAAATCCAGCGAGCCCCGCAACCGACACATACGAACTGAACATTTGCGACAGCCATCCGACGCACAAAACCGGCAGCCTTGTTGGTCGATTTGTGGCCGAAAACGTTCCAGCGGTCGAAAGCGATTGGCACACTTTTCGAGTGCTCTTCGAAGGTCCGAAGATTCAGGTCTGGCTGGATGAAAAGCAAATTGTGGATTTCGTCGACACATCAGATGCAGTTCGGCTGACGGGGAAACTCGGGCTGCAGATGAACGAAGGGCGAGCCGCCTATCGCAACGTCTGTGTGCGGCCGCTGAAGTTTCGGCCGCTGCTGAATGGGCAGGATACTTCCGGATGGAATGTTGTTCCCGATTCCAAAAGCCAGTTCACCATCAACGAAGGTTTGTTGCATATTTCGGATGGACCAGGGTTTCTCGAAACTGCCGACACGTTTGGTGATTTCGCGATGAAAGTTGAAGCTCGCATTAATGGCGACGGGCTCAACAGCGGCGTCTTTTTTCGCGCTAAGAAAGGAACCGCGGAGGCTCCTTCGCATGGTTACGAGATGCAGCTTCACAACGGCACGAAGGACGGCGACCGTGCGAAACCCGCAGACTTTGGAACCGGCGCAATTTTTCGCCGCATTCCAGCGCG
>QWOO01000279.1 GCA_003669615.1 Planctomycetota bacterium | reverse complement strand
GGTTGAGCCACAAGAGCCGACTGCATTTGAGTCATCGCTTTGGCCTTGGTGCGGCCACCCCGATGCACGCCCAACAACACCGAGCACCAGACCTGAGTCAATGAACCAGACTCCGTACCGGGAAGCTGAGTCCGCTGGTGCAGGCATTGCACAAGACGCAGCCGGACATCATCAAACGGCGTTTCCGTGATCCGTGACCAGAGTACCGGATCGTCGTATCCTCGCGAACTCGGCTGCTCAAGCCAGTCCATCGCGGCAGAACGAATCGGTGCTGAAAGGGAATCGAAGAACTCCAGAACAGTCTCGGTCGAATACAATCTGTTCAGCTGCAACAACGCCCATTGAGCGGCCGGCCCGGCGATGGATTCGCAAGCGGCGCGGCTTAGAGTCTGCAGTTCGGGAGCAGACAGTGGGCGTTCGGTATGTCGTTGCTGCAGCATCTGAAAACCGAGCGTCGCGACCGGAGTGCTTCGCGCAGTGGCCAGCTGCAGAATCTGCCCGTTGTCAAGACGAGCGGCGTTGACGTGCATCTTCATCGCTTCGCAGATCAGCGATAAATTCTCGAATCCCGCGAGTTCGCACAGCATCTGCCACACGGAAATCGGCAGCGTGCTGAGTGTCTGCGACTGTTGGAAGACTTCTCGAGCAAACTCCTGAACTCGAAGATCCGTATGCCGAAACAGAGGGATCAAAGTTGTCACGGTAGTTTGCTGAAGAGCCGGAAGATGATCTCGCTGCAGCAGTTCGATCGCCCAGATTCTCGCCAGCGAACTTTCTGCGTGCTCCACAATCTTCATGAGTGGTTCGACAGCTTCCGCAAGCTTCCACAATTCCGGACGATACGGAGCAGCTTCCAGCGCTGACAGCGACTTCCCTTTCGCCAGATTTGTGTGCGCTGCTGTGAACTCTACTGCGCTGTTATGAAAGTAGCAGGCATGCATCAGTGACCAGTTGTCGATAATGTTTTCACCCGCAAGAAAGTCGGTGTCCCGGTAATGCAGCAAAGCCTCCGCGATGGCACGAATGTACTCCTGCGGTTCACGGTAACTGAGCCAGCGAAAATAACGCCACACACTGCGTCGCAGATGATTGCGAGTCTTGTGTCTGAACAGGCGATTGCCGGGCTTATTGAGAATATCGGGCAGCGGAATACTGCGCTTCCATTTTCCCGTGCCGGTTTCCATGGAACGGCCCGTTTGATCGACCACGGTCCGATTCGGTTTCGCGAACAAACACTCGTGACGAAGACTGCTTTTAGTCACCGGGTTCCATGTGAACCTGGGAACTCGACTTCGCCGCACCATTCGATCAAAGGCCACCATAAAGTGGCCCAGCATGACATGATCGCGTGCTGCTTCGAAGTGCCGATAGACTCGCTTTACAATGACTTCGTGACCAGAAAAATTCAGATCACGCTTCAGGTACGCGGTCAGTTGTCGTCGAGCCCACGGTCGATCGTCGGCCAGCCATCGTTTCATCAGAGGAACAAGAATCGCCGGCGAATGAAACTTGACCCATTCGTCAAGAAAGCGATCGTCCGCTGCGGCGAAGCATTCTTCAAGCATCAGCGTGGATGGTGGTGTGGAAGCAGTGCTCATGCAAATCGCTTATGAGATGATGGATGGATCGTTGGAAATTGCCAATGGATGAAGTCCCGACTGGCTGGTGAGCCCCGTTACTCCGGCGCGGACTCGTCACGAATTCGACGATAAATTTCGGCCGCCTGATCGTATGCGGCCTTCGCCGCCTCTCGCTCTTCCGGCCGAATGTTATTCTGCTTGGACTCCCAACAGACCTTCACCGCTTCTTCGCACCATTCTGCACTGCGACGGCTCGCACGAATCGGACGATCGGCCACGTGGACAAAAATCGGGTTTGTATGAACCGACGGCAGGATTCTGACAGCCACCCAGGACGACTGAGCGATCTCAATCGGGATCGTTAACGATTCGATATGACCATCGGCCGTCAGTTCTCGTGTTGCCACAACCTCGCCGTTGACGATGATCTCCATCGGAACATTACGAGTCTGCTCAATTCGGCAGCGTTCGATATGCCAATACGGTTTATCATCCAGCCGACGATTTCGAATAGACTCCGTCAGTTCTGTCGGCGTTTTCTCCAGCAGAGCCGTTGCATCGAAGGATACATTGACCGTCTGAGGTGCGTCGATTTTGAGCTGGCTGACGGAGCCATCCGACTGACCTTCACCGACGCCCACATCGTTGATCCGGAAATCCAGAATATGACTGAGTCCATCGCCGCAATAGCTGCGTCCATCACGCAGGCCTTCGACCCAATTATCATAGTTTAATTCCTGACCGTCCTTCAGCTTGACATAAATTCGACCAAGGCCAACACGGTCGCCGTAAATACACGGGAAGTCGGTTTCACCGCTGATGCGAGACGTCATTCCGCAGTTCAACGAGTGGTACCAGACATTCAGTTCCCAGATGGCCGGCGTGTCCACCGCAGAAATAAAGTCACACACCTTATGCGCCGTGGTCACGATAAATTCGTTCGCTCCGATTCCATCAAAACGAGGCATGGCGAAGTCAGGAAGTTTCGTAGCGGCCTTGCCCTGCCAGCCTTGCGGTGCTCCGCCCCATGGCTGACCGGGAAACTGTCGACTGCCATCCGGCATCACATCCGGCAGCGCCAGACCCCAGCCGCTGTGACTGTATCCGACAACGCCGCCCTGTTCTTTGCCCCACTGCAGAACAGGCATCGTCCAGCTGGGCCATTGTTCGAGGCGAGTTGTTCCGGGATAGTCGTCTTCTGTCAGTTTCAAAAGGCACAGATGCCCGGCATGAGATGAGGGAAATCCGCTGACTTCCACATCGTATCGCATCAGATAATCGCGAGTCGAAAGAGCCGACACCTGACCATTGAAATACTGTTTCTGAGTGTACCAGCATGGTCCCCAGCTAAGCACACATCCGACGTTTAGATCTTCGCCCAGAATGTGACGCATCATGGCTTCGGGCCCGACACCTTCCGTCGGACTGTCATAGTGACCACAACCCGCCGCGTGCACGTGATGATCGCCCGAGTACCAGCCTCGCTTCGCCACGTGGATCCAGCGTTTCAGCTGTACGGCCACTTCATGTTCTTCCCCGGCAGGAACAGATACTTCCAGCCGCTGAGGCAGATATTCGGGACCGCGATTCACAACAAAGGTGTATTCGCCAGGCGGGAGCGTCACATGTTCGCCATCGTTCCGATAAACCTGATTGTGAAAGAAAAAATCTGGCGACAGACGACGCGAAGGCAGCGGGTAAATCCGTCCGAGTGTATCGCGAATCACAAAGTTGGCTGTGGTGGGTTCGCCATCGACGTCGTGAATCCGAAGAGTGACCTTGGTGGCCGGTTTGCAGTCAAACAAAATCGGCACGGCGTTACGAAAGCCAATATCCTGAGTCCCCGCGCCGATATGAAACGACAAGGCCGCTTCGCGCTGTCCGGCATCGCGGCTGTAGAGAAGCAGGATGCGGTATTCGACGAGCAGCCCCGAAAGCTTTTCTTTCAACGGTTCTCGTTGAACAAGATTCATGTCAAGAAATCGATCGGGCACATCTTCCGGATTCACCAGCTTTTCCTTCGAACGTGGCTCCTCACGCGAGCCTTTGCCCTGTTGGTACACGGGCAGCGAGTTGGGGCTTTCCACCTGCAACGCCGGGTTGATTCCGGCTTCGTTGTGGACCTTCACCAGAAAGGCACGCCAACCCTGTTGAATCAATTCTTTGGGAGCCGGTCCCTCCGCCACTTTGACTCGGCTTTCGGCGTTAATATTGACGACGGCCACGCACAAGGGGTCCAGCGTTTCCTGAATGATCCGCAAGGTTTCACGATCATCGGCAGCAGCGCTGGCTGTGGCGATCTTTGTCAGGATCTCGGCCGGCAGCGGAGCACCGGCGAAGTCCATGGCTTCAATCAAACGCCGAGTGGCCGCGACAAACGGCTGCCGCGCCAGCCCGGTGATGACCGGTCCGTCCTGCGCTTCCGCAACTGCCGGCACGGCCAGAACCAGCAGGCACAACAGTCTCTGAACGCTGCGAATGAGGTGTTGCGAACCTGAGCATTCGAGTGAAGCAGCAGAGATGAGATGAACGGCCATCACTTTGATCCTTGGTAAACACAAATGGCGGGGAGCGTCAGGAGTTTATCCCGAACGCCGATCATTCAGCCAGCGAATGGTGATTCTTCACCGCAAACGCGTCGTTTGCAGCCGTCGCGATCGCTGGACTTAGCCGCGCGCCTGTGCGGCGATCCGCGCAGCAAGAAAGCCAGGTCACTTCCGGAGAACGCGACCTGGCTTTGTCTTGATGGATCTCAGTTTGAGGCGAGTCTATTTATTCGCCGACACGCAGTACAGATGCTTGCTGGAGCGGATGAAGATCTGGCCGTTGCTGATCGCCGGAGTTGCGCTGAAGTCTTCAGAGTCCGCGGTCAGTCGATTCGTCGCAAGCTTCTCAAACGTGTCGGAAGCTTTGACGACGTGGATATCACCGCCACGCGTGACATAATAAATCTTGCCATCGCCAAGCACTGGTGAGGAATAGTCGCTTCCGCGTCCGCCCCCGAATCCGCCACGACCACCTCGTCCTCCACCCGGTGGCTGGCCAGGAGCACCGGCTGGCGGAGCGTTGTCTGGTGGACTGCCCGCCGCGGGAGCCTGACCGCTTTGCAGTCGAGCCTGAAAGATTTCCTTACCGTCCGCCGCGCTGATGCATTTCGCCGTGCCGGCGGAAATCAGGTAGATGCGACCTTCAAAAACCAGCGGTGTCGAAAAGCGATTGCTGTCATTGCCAGACCACGCGATATTTGCGGACGTCACGTCACCTTTACCACCGGCTTTCACCGCAATGGAACCGCCGCCGCGACCTTCAACTGCGTAGATCATCCCTTCGGAGACCACGACGCTCGAATTGAACTGATCTGTGGGCATCGCAGTACAATACCATTTCAGCTTTCCAGTCGCCGGATTGATCGCCCAGATCTCGTCGGGGGCGCCAATGACAATGTCAGTGCGAGTGTCGTCGACTTTGGAAATTGCTGGTGTACCCCAGACGTTTCCCAATCCATCGCTTTCAGATCGCCAGAGTTCTTTGCCAGTTTTCTTGTCCAGTCCAACCACGGCGCGTGTTTCAGCACCTGCTGGAATGACCAGCAGGTCTTCATAAAGTATCGGACTTGAAGAGGATCCCCAGGATCGGTCGTCAGAGCGAGTTCCGACGCTGGCGTGCCAGATTTCTTTGCCGTCGAGATCGTAAGCGTAGACGCCCGACTTGCCGAAGAATACATACACGTGACTGCCATCGGAGACTGGCGTATGGGACGCATAGCCATGTTCGGGAACTCCCATTCCCGTGTACTCATCTTCTGGAAGAACAGCATCAACCGTCTTTTCCCACAGCGTCTTACCCGAGGCACGATCGATGCAGACCAGATGTCGCTTCAGATCTTTCATGTCCCCCAGATTCTGACGGTCCAGCCCGTATCCGGAATAGCATGTGACGAAAACCTTGTCACCAACGACGATCGGGCACGATACGCCCGCTCCTGGCAACGACACTTTCCACTGCAGATTTTCCGCGTCACTGAATGTCACTGGCAGCGGGTCCGCATCCGGACTGATGCCCGTTCCATTGGGGCCTCGAAATCGAGTCCAGTCGGAACCGTGGGCAGACGCCAGTGAAGCGATACAAAACGCACCAGCGACGATTTTTTTTATGCGTCGAGTTGAGAGCAGTGACGGGAACATTCATGAAACCTTGCAGTTATCCGGGGGCGAAGGACAGCGGGAACATGCCGCTACAAGAAAAGCGTGAACTCCATCTCAATCAGTTTCGATGGAGTTCAGGCAAGCGGTCAGATCCAATCAAAGGGCACCACATGATGAGGCAACTCTTTTGAACGAGTGTCTGACAGAGGCTTTTCTGCACGCTTGTCAGTACGACTCGGATCGTCATCGTCTTTATCTTCTTTATCGTGCTGGTCATCTCTGCCGCGATGATCCTCATCGCGTCGAGATCTTTCGTGATTGGGGTTCTCATGATCGAACTTATCATGCTCAATCACGTCCCGGCCTGGGCCTCGGCCGCGCGAAGACGGATCACGATGCAGATCTTTCGGTTCGTTGGCTTCCGGTCGGTCCATATCAGGTCGACGAAATTCCGGGCGGGGCCGTCCGTGTTCCGGTCTGAATCCTTGCATCATCGGAGGTCGCGGTCCGAATGCGTGCGAATCCCGCGGTCCTTCAGCTCGTCCATTCTCGCCGTGTTCCAACATGCCGTGAGCCTGTGGACCATGAGCTTGTTCAGGGTGTGGGTGGCTTTTACTAACTGCAACTGGCAGACGCTGAAACTCTTCGCGAGACAAGTTGCCGTCCTGATTCAAATCCAGCAGCTTAAAAATGATTCCCGACATCGGGCCGGAGCTGAGGCCATGCATGTTCTGCGGACTCATGTTCTGCGGATGATGGATGGGAGCGAATGACTGGGCGATCGATCGGGTGTTGTGAAATGGATGAGCACTTCGCATGAACGGAAACCCCGGCCCGGCATGCTGCCCACCTCGGGAGAAGCCCTGTCGACCATTTCCGAATCCAAAGCCTCTGCCAGGACCATTCCCCATTCGACCGGACGGTCCTCGGCGTCCACGGAATGCAGATGCGGGACCTCGATGATGTCCACCATGTCTGTGTCCGATACCATTCTTGTGCGAGTCGCGTGATCCAAAGCCACGGAAGTGTTCGCCGGGATTCTTCGGTCCGTGTGACTTCTTGTGGGCCTGACCACGCATACCTGGACCGCGTCCATGGTGAGGGCGTCGGCCGCCGTCGATGTGTTTGCCATCAGCGCGATCACCGTGCGGATGTTTGTCCTCGTGGTGTTTGTCTGCTCCGTCATCTTTGCGATGTTCCGACTTCATGTCGTCATCGTCATCGTCGTCCCTACCATCAACTTCCAGAACAGTCAGCCGGTGCCAGGATGCTGCCAGTTCCGTTGTCGAAACCTGACCGCTTTCCAAAGAGTCTTGTGAAAGGTTCAATGGCATCAATAAAGGGACGACACAAAGACAAAGTTGTAACGCTAACATTCCTCTAAACTCCTGCACTGTAAGTAGGGTGAAAGCAGGCACAATCCGTTAATAACATGTTCGGCTGAATCGCCGGAACTTCGAAAGTTCCGAGCCCGGCGATGTGATGTCTGCGAGTGTCGTGAACAGCAACTTTTTTGTTTCGATGATCGGCCGTTGTGATTGTTGCTGGCACCTATCTGGATCTGGTTGCTGGCAACTATCTGCCTCGCCGTTGTTGCGGTCTGGCGATGCCGCCTCGGATTTTTCCGTCATCACCTTCGACAGCCGTACTGCCCAGGACGATTTCAAAACGAGCGGACAGTTCGCCGATCTTTGAAGCGGGCAGTGATTTGAAGTCCACCAGAATCGTTTCCCGCAGTTTGGGGTCACGTACACTTTTCAGGACCCCATCCTGATCGTTGTCGGGATCACCGTTAATCAGCAGCTGAGTCGTCAGGAGGCGATGGCCATTCTGACTGACAGCCACATGAATATGAGGAGCGCGATAACTGCCACCGCTACTGATTTCGTATCGCACGGGCTTGATGGTGCGGAAATAGTATTCACCGGTCGAATCCGTGAGGAAGCGACCATACCCCTGAAAATTGGCATCGTTGCCCTTGGGATTGCGGCCGTCTTTGTGAAGATACGAACCGGTGTGATCGACCTGCCAGATTTCGACGAAGGCGTTGCGAATGGGTTCGCCCGTGGACGAAACGACCTTGCCTGTCAGATGAGTGATCTCACCGACCGCCGGAGTGATTCCGTCGTTCAGGATCAGCAGATCGTTGTCCGTATCCAGCGGCAACTTGTCCGGATAAAAAGGACCTTCGGTCATGGCCGGGGTCAGCAGTTGTTCTGCAAATAGTCCGGGGACCGTAAAGAATGCTGCGGCCGCGGTGCCGGCCTGCAGAAACGAACGTCGCGGGGTGAGAGACGTCACAACCGAACTAGATGGGGACTGCATCAGAGGGGCCTTAACAGAAAGAACTGCGTCGAAGACCAGGAAGGCGACGCAAATGGCTGTCATCGAACTCGACTGGCATGGGTCTAACCCCTGAGTTCTCAAACGGTTTCGCGGGTTGCACCTGTTTTTCCCGGAATGTTGGGAGTTTTGAAATGCCGAAGACTTCGCTCATAGCTTGGACGCGAGGCGTTCGGCCAGTCTTTTCAGGGCCGGGCTGACGTCGAGTTTGTCCAGATGAACGTTCAGAATGCTGAAGGAGTCCTGATTGGCAAACGCAGCCTTGAAGGCCTGTTCCAGCTCGCCTTCGGTGTGAACCTCAAACCCCAGCCCTGCGCCGAGCAGTTCTGGCATCTTGTGGTACTGCCAGTTGTGAATGTCGTTAAAAGGGCCTTCCTGAATGAATCGCTCTGTGGAATAGCCCTTGTTATTCAGCACCACGACAATCGGATTGAATTTCTGCCGAACCGTCGTGGACAATTCCATGCAGGTCATCTGAAAAGCCCCGTCACCGACCAGGACCAGTGGTCGGAGTTGTCGATTGGCGACCTGCACGCCAACACTGGCGGGAATCGCGAAGCCCATGGATGTGTAGTAGGCGGTGCTCAAAAATTCGGTGTGCTGAGTGATCGAAAGATCGGCAGCCGCGAAGAGGGAATCTCCCGTGTCAGCCACCACAACGATGTTCTCATCCAGAGCTGAATTGATCTTCTGAAACAGTCGCTTCATCGTGACTGCAGCAGAAGGAGACGGTTTCCATGCGGCAATTTCCGGCTGACGAATTTTCGGAACTGCGCGCTTTGTTGAGAACTTTTTGTCGGCAATACCATTCATGAAGTCGGCGAACAGCACATCATGAAAATGGTGAAAATGAATTCGCAATTTTTCGCTGGAAGCGGAGATACATTTGGCAGGATCGAGTCTGGCTGTGAATCCGCCAAGATTGATGTCGCTCATGAAAGCGCCCAGCAGGATGACGCAGTCGCTGTCTTCCACATAGTGGCGCACTTCTTCACGCCCCATCGCTCCTTCGTAGACGCCAAGATATAAAGGGTGACGCTCACTCACGACCGACTTGCCCAGCAATGTGGCGCAGATCGCGATGTGATTTTGTTCGGCGAACTGAAGCAGTTGTTTCTGCAGACCAAATCGATGCAGCTCAATACCAGCGATGATGACAGGCTTGCGCGCGGCCTTGATGCAGTCGCGTGCTTCGTCCAGAGCTTCGCGTAAAGCGTCCGGGTCGCTTACATGGTGCTCGACGACCGGTGTGTAATCTCGAGCCGGCACCGCAAGAACTTTATCGCGAGGCAGTTCGAGAAACACTGGCCGTTTGAATCGCACGCAGGCCGCGAGACAGCGATCAATCTCACGAAAAGCCGTCAGTTCATCGTCGAGGGATGCCGATGCAATCGTGATCTTTTCAAATACTTCACGCTGCGTATTGAAGTCTTTCACGCGATGATGCAGCAGCGGGTCAGAGCGACGTTCGCCCATTCCTGGTGAGCCACTGATCACAATCACCGGGCTCTTTTCAGCATAGGCCCCCGCGACCGAATTGCAGAGACTTAATCCGCCCACACAATAGGTGACGCAAACGGCGCCGATGCCGTTGATGCGAGCGTAGCCATCGGCCGCATAGCCAGCACACGCTTCGTTCGTTGTGCCGATAACTCGAATGGGGCTGTCTTCCAGCATCCCATAAAATTGAAGGACGAAGTCGCCGGGAATTCCAAAGAGATCGCGAACGCCGTAATCCTGAAGTCGCTGAATCAGATAGCTGCCGATCGATGGCCGTCGCTCGACGGGAACAGCCAATTTAGAACCTGCACTGCTGGCACGACTGCCCTGACGTTTGGCCACCGGTCAACTCCTCGAACAACAGCGATGATGGTCTGTGTCACCTCGCGATACCACAACATGATTCGCGACCCACGGGAGGATATCGAGCGAAATGGGGGAATACATAGCCGAGTTTGTCGAACGGACTGCAAGGTTGAAGCAGGGGAGTTCGTCGGACGGTTCGAGGCCCGGAGACTATGCACGGCAGAAATGAATCGCAGGTCTGGCGTGTGTCGCTCGTTATGGATTGGCGAAACGACTTGGCAAAGTGCTTAACGTCAAGCCGGTGCCTGCGCTGTCTCCCGCAGCGGCGACGCCGTAGCCGGACTCGTGAGAGTTCGCAACTTTCTGTTCGGAGGTCTGACGACTCAGCCACTCATCGACTGAGCCCTGACACACTGCCCGTCGGATAGCGTCACAGAATGGCCGACTGCTACCGGGCAGTCGGCCATGATTTTGGGCAGATTACTGTCCGATGGAGTCGGCAAATTTGAAGAGGCCGATCGTGGCCAGCCCAAGAACGGCACCGGCGTTACGCGTCGTTGGGCGAGGAATTGCGTAGGCGATCACGGCACCAGAAGACAATTCTGCGACGTAGATCACTCCGACGGCTGGAGTCACCCCGCCACTGCCGCGAAGATTGGCTCCGCCGCAAACGATGGCGTACTTGGGGTCCTTGGAGGATGTTTTGAAGTCGGCTGCGACGTTGTGTTCATATCCGTAGCCGAAAGAGCCTGCCTGCTCGTTAATCAGCCCTCCCACGAGGCGCCCTGTCAGGTGATTCAGCACGAAAACGGCCTCCAGCCGGTCATTTTCGAGCATTGGCACGGTCACCATTGTAAACTTGTCGTTGCCATGGGCTACCGGAGCCTGAGCGGGTTGCGGAGGCATAAAGTAGAATGCGACCGCCATCGTGAGGGCACCGGCAGCGAAAAACATCGCCGAACGCAGAATGTGTCTTTTCATAACATCGCCTTAAAGTTTTGCTCGACAACGTGGCACCGCGACAGTGACGATACCTGCGGGAATGATCATACTCTCTGAAGTCCGGATCGACCAGACTGCAGGCTGCCGGTATTTTTCTGGTCACCCACCTCTGGTCAATCTGTTCGTTAACACTTTCCGAGTCCACGCAGAACGCTGAACTTCTTATCATGCCGTCACGTCCCACTGTTACTGAAACCTGCATCTGGTCATCTATCCGAGAGCGGGCCATTCAGCGTGCCGCGTCCGAACCGATGCTGGCCAGTTTTTTACACGCGACAGTTTTGAACCATGAGCGGTTTGAGGATGCGATCAGCTTTCATCTCGCGGGGAAACTGGCCTCCAGTACGCTGACCGCCATGCAGCTGCGTGAAGTGATTCAGGAAGCCATGGCGAAGGATCCTACGATCGTGGATGCGGTCTGCGCCGACATCCGAGCTGTTCAGGAGCGGGATCCGGCAGTGACGTGCAGTCTTGTTCCTCTGCTGTTTCTGAAGGGTGTGCATGCTCTGATCGGTTACCGCATCGCTCACTGGCTATGGGGACAGGGACGAGAACTGCTGGCTCTGCACCTGCAGAACCGGATCTCCGAAGCGTTTGCTGTCGACATTCATCCGGCCGCAAAAATTGGCAGAGGAATTTTGATGGACCACGCCACGTCCATTGTCATCGGTGAAACGGCCGTGATTGAAGACAATGTGTCGCTGCTTCACGAGGTGACTCTGGGAGGAAATGGCAAAGCTACTGGTGACCGTCATCCTAAAGTGCGTCGCGGCGTCCTGATTGGTGCAGGAGCCAAGATTG
>QWOO01000197.1 GCA_003669615.1 Planctomycetota bacterium | reverse complement strand
CAGCAGCAAAGCATTGGCAACGAAGCACCTCTGGAAATGTTCTGCCGGCGACGAAGCCAGCCACTCGTCGAAGCCGGTCATTCCCAATAGCAACAGGCACCAGACAATGGAGGTCGTCAGCACGACTTGTTCAACGCGCGAACGTGAAACAACAGCCCTTTGTGTCAGCACCAATACGGCAGGGAGACTCAACACAAAATAGTGATACCAGACCAAATGCAACGTCAGGAGCTGCACCTGGCACGCCATCGCCAGGAGAAGGGCAGACTCGTCCATTCTTCCTTCAGACGGGAACAATGCAACGCGACCACGCCTGACAAGAACAGCCACGCTGGACGGAGACGTGATCGGCGGCAACCAGTTCTGAGAGCCATTTCGACGAGCTATGGATGTTCTTCGCCCTGCGTGATCAAACTACTCGGGCGAAGGTTCAACGGGCAGCCGGCTGGTTCGGCAAACGAAACCCCCACCATCACTGCCGCCTGCCGTTCCAGACGACCCGGCTATTTTTTACGCAAGTGAATGTCAAAGGTCTGATCAGCAATACCCGCGCCTGCCTTCAGGCCTGCAACATTATCAAACTGCCAGTGAATCCCGCCAAACACACGACTTTGCCCGGCTTCTGCAGCTGCTGCCGACAGACTTGGCCAGGATCGCTGAACTCCTGTGAGTGCAGCTGGCCATCGGCCCGGATCGGGCGAGGGGCCTGAAAACGCGATGTTATCGGTTCCAAAGTACAACGCCAAAAGTCGTGCGCTGGCTGCGCTGAATGTACTGTGGCCGGAGGTGTAAGCGGGGAATGGAGGCGTTGGAAGAAGGGGCGTCCAGTTTGGATCTTTGACCAGATCCGGACGATTGAAGCAACGCTCACGAATCCCTGTGATGGGACGGAAATAATTGTAGGTATACTTTGCATCCCAGCTGGCAATTGCGGCGTCCGCCTGAGCCATACTCAGCAGAGCGAACAGTCTCGCATTTTCAATGCGAGACAAAAGGAAACGCTCTGACAGTCCTTGCGCGATCACCTGCCAATGGCCGGGAGGTGTCACCGTGCCTGCACCGTCTTCCCAGAAGTAGGCGATCTGTGTTTGGTCGGCGGTTCGCGCCGTGCTGGTTGCTGAGCCCAGACGGTACACTTCCTGATAGGCGGCAGTAAAGCTTCGTGCGATGAACGCTGGAGGAGCTGCTGGCCTGAAGAAAATAACCTGAGTCACTCCGAAGGGCTGCACTCTCGACCATTGCGGTAACAAAGCAGGAGCAAACAACGGAAGCGTGGGCTTCCACTTTCCACACGCAGCAAGTGGTGTGTAGGAAACAAGGCTGCTGGCCCCGTCTCGCCTTCGATAGTTAACGACGAGGTTTCCAACGTACGTTCCCCAGGCCACCGCGGCGGCATTTCTCGCCATACCGTCAGCTGCTTTGAAAGAACTGAGCCATTGCGACCGAAAGATCGCCTCCCGTGTCGGATACAGATGCGAAAGGACAATGTAGGCGGCTGTGCTGGCGGAAAGCTCTGGAGGCGGCGACGCAATCGAAACGCCAGGAAACGTATAGCTGTATGAGCGATAACTTCCTTCGATTTGATTCAGCGCATCAAAGATCGCAATGTGAGTCATCGCGAGGGCGCGGCTGGCAACCGGCGGCGGCGTCTTCTCCGCGCGAATAGAATCGAGCACTGCGCGATTCCACTGCAGCACAATGTCATCCCCGCGAGCAGTGGATGTCTGAAGAGAAAGACAAAGACAAAGAATGACGCTGCCCACAGAAAACGCCACACGGTGAATGACAGGCATAGATGGCCTCAAAACTTACATTGCAATGACTCCTTGACGATGCAGCAGGCGCATTCCGTTGCCCCCAAACAGATGTTCAGACCCGGCAGTGTGCGGACCATGCGAAGGGGATGCACGCTAATTTTTCCGATTACAACGATTTTCCGCCTGCTCTCATTCATCAGGAACAGGCGACGTTAGAGCGGGATCGCTCGAATTTGAAGGAACCGAAGCCGCGCTCCTGGACAGTCGCCACTCTTGTCGCGGACGACTATCGATCGATCGGCCAGTCTACTCTACAAATTCGACTGTTCCTGCTGAGCCGTGTGTTCTGGAGCAGGCTCGCCGGGTGCGCCCGAACGCAGTTCGCCTGCATCCGAGGAAAGCTGTTGCTGGTAGTGAAATCGCTCGTGCGCGTCCGCAGACTCTTTCTCCAGTCGCCACGACCTCCACCGGCCTGCCACGTGGCCGCCAAGAAGACCGACCAATTGTCCGGCGGGCAGAAATCGAGTCATCTCCCTGCCAATGTAACTGCCATACGCAGGGTACAGGAGTTCGTATCCTTCCTGCTGAGCCTTCAATCCGTGATGTGCCTTCATGTAACTGAGTGCGTCGCTGGTCGCAATAGCTTCCTGAACCAGAGGTAAAACCGGCAGGACTCGACTGAAGGCATAGGTGCCTTTCCATTTTCGATACGCGTAGTCTTTGGCATGACCGGCTTCATGAAGAGCGATTGCAGGCGCGTTGGAGTACAGATGAATGGTGTTGGAATATGGGTTGTAGTGATCGGCACCAAACACTCGTCCAGGGAAAACGGTCTCTCCTAAAATGGACAGCGCACCGACCGTATATCTCCAGCCGGGAGCGACAGCTTTATTGGCAGCCAATCGTTTCCAGTCATCACCCGGGCGATATTGGTTCAGACGCACTTTGACTGAAGACAGTTCATTGCAGGCAAGGTACTCGGCGAGCGCGGCCTCTGTATCTTCGTCGATCCGATGATTCAGCACTCTGCGATCCCACAGCAGGATCTTATCGGGAATTCCCCAGACCCAGCCCAAAGAATCGATCACAACCTGCGGCCGACCACGTTCAATTTGAACGTCTGTTCTGGCTGCCAGTTCCTGCGACACATGGTACTTCGCCGCAGTGCCGTACTGATACTGGTTCGACGCGCAGCCGGGCAGTGAAACCAGCCATGCAATCAGCAGGGCCGAATACTTCAGGCGGACGCTGTGAGAATTCGGCACCGAATCGCATTCCTGCGGCAGGAGAGAAAAAATCATTGTCTTATAGATATTCCCGGGAAGATTTACTCGATGTGGACGGCTCCAGGAAAGAGCAGCGATCCGTTCCTGCCGACCAGCTTTCAGAATTCTCTGGAGCGTGAATGACCCATGAGCAAAAGACGCCGCACGCCAATTGCAATCTGCAGGCGGAGTGTGCGGAGTCCGTTAAAGAGGCCCCCGACAAACCCTCATTTGCCCCGATTCCGATCCACAGCGTCCCGAAAGCAGACAGAAAGCTGGGCCCATGCGTTTGAGTGAATAAGGTCAGGTGCCACCCTCCCTCCAGAGCAGAAGTGGCCTGAAAGTGACGAAAACAGGCACACGCTGAAGGCCAGAGGTCGTGAATTTCTCATAATCTTGGTCAAACACCATCATTTCACCAGTAATCCTCACGTGACTGATTCGCCGGGGTTGAAGTCCGGCGTGCGTTTGCTGTAGTACGCGCACACGCGCGGAGTGCGTGCAGACAACCTGACTCAAACTTCTAAGGCGGCGGTGTGGCAGCCGGTCAGGAAACAAAGATGTCGCAATGGAAAAATTGGATTTCGGATTATCCGCATGCAGAGAATTTTCATTTCAGGGATTGGCGTTGTCAGTTGCCTTGGAAGCAATCGTCAGACGTTTTGGAACAATCTTGTCAATGCCCAGTGTGGAATTGATCGCCTGACTTTGCACGACACCAAAGATCTGGAAGTCAACATTGGCGGTGAAGTGCGGGATCTGAACGACGACCGCATCAACGTCAACGACCTGGTGTCGACTCGCAAGATGGACCGTGCCAGCCAGTTTGCCGTTCACGCGGCTCATGAAGCATTGGAAGATGCGGGACTGCCCACCAGTGATCTGGGCGAAAACGTCGCGGTTATCATGGGCGCCGGATTGGCCGGTCTGGAGACGTATGAGTTCCAGATGGAGCGACTACTAACCAAAGGGCCGTCCCGAGTCAGCCCGTTCACGATTCCTATGCTGATGCCTAATGCTCCGCCGGGAAACATCAGCCTTGCATTTGGAGCTCGCGGCACCTGCTACACAACCAGCAGCGCCTGCTCGTCATCCGGGCATTCGATGATTGATGCCATGGAATACCTGCGACGAGGCGATGCGGACGTGGTGATCACGGGTGGAACAGAGGCGTCTTTGACTCGCCTCGGAATTTCCTCCTTCGTCAACATGAAGGCAATGAATAAGTCGATGAATGACCGGCCTAAAGAGGCTATGCGTCCATTCGACGCGGACCGTGGCGGTTTCATCATGGCTGAAGGCGCTTCTGTACTGATTTTCGAAACGGAAGAGCATCTGCGAAAACGAGGCGGGAAAGCCTGGGCAGAAGTTCTATCAGGACGTTCCACCAGTGATTCCTACCACCTTGTGCAACCAGACCCGGAAGGTCGCCAGGCGGTAAAGGCGATCAATTCGGCCCTTCAGAAGGCTGGACTGAAGGCGTCCGAAATTGCGGACGACACCTACGTGAATGCGCATGGCACCAGCACAGTCTACAATGATTCGATGGAGACTGTTGCGTTGAAGTCTGTCTTCGGGGAAGACGCTCAGAAGCTGCATATCAGTTCCACCAAGGGCATGCTGGGGCACATGATTGGTGCAGCCTGTGCGATCGAGATGTCGGCGTGCGTGCTCGCCATGAATACCGGCATTTTGCCCCCAACGATCAACTACAACACTCCTGACCCTGCCTGCGACTTGAACTACATTCCAAATAAAGCCATAAAAAAGCAGGTGAAATACTGCATCAACAACAGCTTTGGCTTTGGCGGGCACAATGTGTCACTGATCGTCACTCGCGTGGATGATTCGACGCTGAAACGTTCAGATGCTATTTGAACATTCACGGTTCGTGCCTACAACAACCGTAAGAGTCAGGAATTGTTCATCAGCCGTTTGTTGATTTTTTGCGGCAGTTTGCAATGCGGCGTACATGCTGCAGAGTAAATGAAACATGTCAGGGGACATCCTGACAGTCGGTGAATGGTCGTTTGCTGGCTCATCAAATCATTTGCAGGAGCGAGCAGTGTCCAATCCAAAAATTCAGAGAGTGGCTATCTCTGGCGCAACGGGCCTTGTCGGTACAGAATTAACGGGGTTACTTCGAAACGCAGGACATTCTGTACTGGGTATTTCCCGCAGTAAGCGAACGCCCGACACGATCGTCTGGGATCCGGCCAAAGGCGTCACGAATCCCCAGCAACTGGAATCGGTCGACGCGATCGTCCATCTGGCGGGAGAAAATATCGCAGGCGCTCGCTGGACGCCAGCGGTTAAGGAACGAATTCGAATCAGTCGCGTTGAAGGCACGAAAAATCTCGTAAGTGCTTTGGCATCAATTTCCAAACGTCCGACAACTCTGGTGTGTGCGTCTGCCATCGGCTACTATGGAAATCGCGGTGACGAAGTTCTACGCGAATCAAGTCCGGCTGGCACGGGCTATCTGGCCGAAGTGTGTCAGGACTGGGAACGTGCAGCGATGGCCGCAGAAGATCTGGGCATTCGCGTTGTCTGCATACGCATCGGTGTCGTACTAAGCCCCAAGGGTGGCGCACTGGCGAAGATGTTGATGCCTTTTAAACTGGGTCTCGGGGGCATCATTGGCTCGGGCAAACAGTACTGGAGCTGGATCGGTTTGAACGACCTTGTGCGAGCGATTGCGTTCAGCATTGAACACGACTCCATTCGCGGGCCGATCAATGCCGTAGCACCCGAGCCACTGACCAATCTGGATTTTACAAAAACAGTGGGCAGGGCACTCCATCGGCCAACCGTTTTTCCTCTGCCCGGGTTTATGGCAAGTCTTGTCCTTGGAGAAATGGCGAACGATCTTTTGCTTGCCAGCACTCGAGTGATTCCGGAAAAGTTGCAGCAGTCCGGATTCAAATTTGAGCAGCCGGATCTGAAAAGTTGTCTGGAGCACGAACTCCGGTGACGGACGCTGCTACGAATCCCAAAATGGCACCCATACCACGCTGGCAGATTATCAGTCTTGTGATCGCAGGACTGCAGTGTCTGATTTGGGGTGTCTATATCATTGTCATGCCCGCAGCAGCTGCCATCACGTATGGACTTGATCGACCGCCTCAGGAAATCTTCCTCTGGCAAGGCACTGGTCTGGTGATCTTTTTGTTTGGCGTGGGCTATCTTATTGCATCCACGAACCCGAGGCACCATTGGGTGGCAATTCTGACTGGGTTGCTGGCCAAGGTTCTCGGACCGGTGGGAATCGTCTGGTCAGTGATGAAGGGTCAAGTGCCCTCAACTGTGCTGCTGCTGTTGCCATGGAACGACGTCATATGGTGGCTGCCGTTCGGTCTCATTCTCTTTCGGATATTTCAGGAACGGACAGGAAATGCTGTCAACTCCCGCTAACCTCACT
The DNA here is from genome assembly GCA_003669615.1 of Planctomycetota bacterium. Classification (GTDB taxonomy): domain Bacteria; phylum Planctomycetota; class Planctomycetia; order Planctomycetales; family Planctomycetaceae; genus SXXK01. The sequence continues at coordinate 5,247 of QWOO01000197.1, read as the reverse complement.
CTCATGAACCAAACCCCTTCCGAACAAATTTTGTGTGCGACCGAAGGCCTGCGGTCGCAACTGTTGCAGCATCATATCTACAACAGCATCTCGGAACGCGAGTCCCTCCGCATCTTCATGCAACACCATGTTTTTGCGGTACTGGATTTCATGTGGCTGCTGAAACGGCTGCAGAAAGATTTGTGCTGCATCGACGTGCCATGGCTGCCTCGGAAGAATGCTGATCTTGCACGATTTGTGAATGAAATTGTGCTGGGAGAAGAAACGGACGAAGACGGGCAGGGCGGCTACTGCAGCCATTTTGAACTCTACCTGCAGTCTATGGAAGATGTATCAATTTCGGGGGACCAGATTCGTGAATTCGTCCGTCTGATTTCATCTGATATTCCCGTTTCGACAGCTCTGAAATCTGTCGGCGTGCCTGAATCCGTTCGGCGATTTGTGGAGTTTAACTACGCAGTTGCCACAGAAGGCACGACGGCTGAAGTTGCTGCCGTCTTTTGTTTTGGCAGGGAAGATATCATTCCCGATATGTTTCAACGGCTGCTGAGTTCATTTGAACTTGCAGGGATGAAAGTTCCCAGACTGGCTTACTACATTCGCCGCCATATCGAACTGGATGGCGACCATCACGGTCCGCTGACACGAAAAATGGTTAACCTTCTTTGCGACACTCCGGCCGCAACTCTTGCTGCCACACGCACTGCAGAACGCGCGATCTCGCTCCGACTTCAGCTTTGGGACGGCGTGCTGGCGGAACTTACTGCCCGATCCTGACATGTGAATCGCCGTCGCGATTGTACGGACTCAACGACTGGACCAGCGAATAGCGGCCGTTAAGTTCGTGTTTATCCATTTCTGACAGCACTCTGGCACCATGTCTGACCGATCCCTAGAATCAGGGAGCCGGATGGTCACCGACAGGCAATCGGCCGTGTTCACGAGAATCAGAATGATGACTCAGAAAAGCCTGCCAGTAAATTTTCGCTTTTGTCGCCCGGGTGGCTTCGCATCCGCTGCATTGATGGTCGCATTCTTCTTAGCTGGCTGCCAATCCAGGACAACGACTACACCCGTCGATAATGCATCCGAATCTTCTGAAACACTGACTCAGAACGACGCAGAAGCCAATCATTTGCTGCCCCTGGCGGAACGAACGTATCTCTGGGACATTGAGCACCTTGGTTTTGTCGTCGAGCAAACCGTCTTCTCTAAACTGAAAGCCTCGACAAACGATGGCAGTCTTTCCGCGTGGGACACTTTTCTCGCGGACGACTGCGTTGTGCGACTGCCATCTGAAATAGCCAAGCCACAGCCCTTGTATGAAGACGTGGTCAGTTTTGTCCGGACGGATGCGGCAACGGGATCGATTCAGACTGGTAAATCAGATTTTCGCAACTGGCTTTCATCTGTGCGTCAGCAGATGACAACGTGCGGAACGAGCGTGGGCCTTGTCCGACTTGGGCCGACGTCCAATCGCAGCTTTGCCGGACCATGGAATTCTGTCTGGCGAGTCCGGATGGCCGGGCAATACAATGGTCAGCCGGTGGAAGCAGTGTTTGATGTCGAAGTCGGTCTTGTCAGCCTTGATGAGAAGATTGCCGAAAAATCAAACTGGATTCATTCTGTCACCGTGAAAGATTTTCGCACGTTTTCTTCCAGCCGTCCGCTGCTGGAAGAATTCACTGCTCAGTCGGGGCTGGGCAGTGACCAACGCTACGATAACTGGAACGAGAAAAAGTTCGTACCCAACACGGGTGGCGTCTACGTATCCGACATGGACAATGATGGACACCTTGATGTCTTCGTGGACGATCACCGCGATCAGGGGAGGCTCTACCGCGGCCGTGGCGATGGAACTTTTGAAGACTGCACGGAAGCCTCTGGTCTGGGATCACTTACAAAGAACTCTATCTGGACGCTGAGCTGCTGGGGAGATTTTGACGGAGATGGTGATGACGACCTGATCACTCAGGATCGCATGTTTGAAAATGACGGCGACGGTCATTTTCAGGATGTGACAGATAAGTGCGATCTCCCGCTGACACCCGCTGCCGGTTATGCGGTCGGCGACTACGATCTGGATGGTAAAGTCGATCTGTACGTTTGCCACACGTCTGCCTACAGAGTCGGACAGCAGGAGAAAACTCGCGTCAGCTGGATCGATGACGGTCTGGGAATTGATAACGTTCTTTACCGCAATCTTGGCAACTGGAAGTTTCAGGATGTAACCAAAGAAACCCGTACAGGCGGCAACGGCTCGTCCTGTTTCGCCGCCGTTTGGTTGCACGCAAATGATGATGACCGACCGGACTTGTTTGCGATCAACGAATTTGGACGAAACTCGCTTCTGATCAACTCTCCCACAGGCGTCTTTCAAGATGGTGACGTCGATCCTGTTTTCGGCGGATTCTCGATGGGAGTTGCTGCCGGCGACTATGACAACGACGGCCACACGGATCTTTATGTGGCCAACATGTATTCGAAGGCGGGCAATCGAATTCTCGCCAATGTCGACGTGTCCGATTACCCTGTCGAAGTGTTTCGTAAGATCGAAGAAGGGACTCGCGGAAGTAAGCTTTATCGATCACTGGGACAAGGAACAGGTCCGGAGGCGTGGCAGACTGTGCCACTGGAGAATATGCATCCCGACGTAGGCTGGAGCTATGGGCCATCCTTTGTGGATCTTGATTCTGATGGATGGCTGGACCTCTACGCCACCGCTGGCTTCAAGTCCGTCAAGCGGGGCGAACCAGATGGGTGACGATGTATCTGGCAGGCTGTCGTGACACAGCCTTTTGACCAAAAAGCCCAGTGCGAAGCTGCTGGGAAACTGGATGAAAGCATCGGAGAATTTTGGCTGGAGAATCCATGGCAGCCTTCTGACAAAAACCTGAGCGCCTATGAAAGGAACCGTGTTCTGATCAATGGAAAAAATGGCTCCTTTATTGACGCTTCTCACGCATGTGGAGGCGCGGATATGGACAGCGACTCACGCTCAGTTGTTGCGGGCGACTTCAACGAAGATGGCATGCCCGATCTTCTGATCAGAAACAGTGGCGGCATTCCTCTGAGGATGTTTCTGAACCGTTTTCCCTCGCAGAACTGGATACAGATTTCGCTTCGTGGATCTCAGTCAAATTCAAAAGGTCTGGGAGCCCGCGTGATCGCACGTGTTTCAGGTCAGACTTTGTATCGCGAGGTTCAGGCGGCCAACTGTTTTCTTGGCCAGTCCCCGTCTCAACTACAACTGGGACTGGGAGAAGCCACGGAGATTGAAGAATTGCAGATTGGCTGGCCGTCCGGAGTTCAACAGATTTTTCGTAACGTACGCAGCAATGCCCACTACGTTGTCGACGAAGATGATGCGGTAAGCCTGCATCTGCATAAAGAGGTTTTTGAAAAGACTGTCGACTGATTTAAGTGGCCTGAAAGAAAGCCCGGTTCCACGCAGAACCGGGCTGCTCCCTGAACTGCCGAAACACGAAAACATCATGAGCCTCAGCCCTCCCCATCACAAAGAAACGGAGAAAGTCAGAAATCGCTTCACAGCCAGAAAGATTGCGACAGGAATCATTCTGTGTGTGATTGCTGCAGTGGCCTGCGGAATCTTTTCTCAGGTGGCTCTGTGGCAGGCCAGTCTCGCCATTGAGCAGAGGCAGCACGTCAAAGCGGAACACTGGCTGACGGTGTCCGCGTGGACATGGCCTCGCAGTGGAGAATGGTACTATCTGCAATCGATTCTGCTGCGTCGCAGCAGTCAGTTCGAAGAGCTTCAGGACAGCCTGAAAGCAGCCTTTGCAGGTGGCTGGAATGTGGCAGATCTGGAACGACAGCAGACCCTGGCACTGGCTCAGTCAGATCAGTTTGCAGAAGTTAGCGACCAGTGGTCACATCTGTTTCAAAACGCTGGCTCTGATGGCCCTGAAATCTGCAAAGCGTTTGTAAATTACAGTCTTTCGCGTTTTCAGATTGCCGAAGCATCCAGCATTATTGATGCGTGGAAAAGGGACTTTCCAGACGATGCTGAAGCATGGTTTGTGGAAGGACGAATTCTGATCGTGCTTCAACGCTGGGCCGATGCGGAAGGCGTGCTGCAGGAGTCACTCCGGCGCAATCCCCAACATCAGGGTGCGCTGAACGATTATTCGACTTCGCTGATGAAGCAGCTGAAGTTTTCCGAGGCCGCGAAGTCACTTGAGCAGCTGCGATCGCTGAATCCTGACTCCGCAGAGACGGCTGCTGCTCTGGCCCATTGTTTCATTCAGATGGGAAGCATCGAACAGGCCCAGTCTGTCCTGAACAATGCAATGCAAAAGCATCCGGAAAATTCCGCGTTATTAGCCGAGAATGGCCGTCTTCAACTGGCCATGGGGAATCTTGCCGACGCTGTTAGTTGCCTGCAACGGGCCGTTGAGCAACAGCCGGAGAATACGGAACTGCGATACTCGCTCGCTCAATCTCTTCGATCCTCGGGAAATGAGCTGGAGTCACAAAAGCACTTTCAGCTGGTTGATGAAGGTACGAAGGCTTTAATGCAGCTCGCCCGACTCATCAACGAAGTCGTCGAAAATCCGCAGAACACGGAGTTGCGGTTTAAGGTGGCATCGCTGACATGGAAATGGAAGTCCCGAAAAGACGGAGAAGCCTGGCTGAGAAGCGTGCTGGATTATGACCCCGAAAATAAGGAAGCCCATGCGATGCTTGCAGAACACTATGCAAGCACAGAGCGACCCGAGCTCGCCGAATTGCACAGGAAAAAGGCGAATGGGATCTGACGTTTAACAAGAGAGTTCGTTTTCGATCTGAGTTCAGCTGCTGACATGAACCATCGAGAAACGGTGAGCCAATATTGCCAGCGACGCCTGCGAAGGCTCTTGGAACCGAACATGAGCTATCCAGGCGAAAAACAGAATTCATGCTTTCGCAGTTCATTGAATCTGCTTCTGCCAGCCGTGATCTGCGTTCTCGGGTGCAGCCGGCAGCAGCCACTGGATGATCCCTTTGAAAAGCAAACAGGACAGTACAGCACGCAATCAACCGCCATCCGATTTCAGGATGTTGCCTCGGAAATGGGCGTGAACTTCACCGCAGTGACGGGACAGGAAGCGCATCTCTATTCCATCCTGGAAAGCCTTGGATCCGGAATCGTTTTTTGTGACTTCGATCGCGACATGCGGCCAGATCTGGCGATCCCTGGCGGAGGACATTTTGATGAGAACCGGTTGCCTGTGGGGAACGCCTCTG
>QWOO01000198.1 GCA_003669615.1 Planctomycetota bacterium | reverse complement strand
TGAAGCGATCTGCTCCTGACAAAGGTGTCGTTTCGACGGATGGGTCGACATCAGGCTGTTGCAGATCAAAGTGTTCTGCCAGATGAGTTCGGATTCGCTGCATGGATCGGCGCACGGTTCGTTCGGAACAGTTCAGTTGACGAGCGATAGCTTCCAGTTCTTCGCCCTGAAGTCGAAAGGTCAGAATCTCGCGGTCCGCTGGCTCCAGCCGATCCATCAGTGTTTCGATGTCTTGAGTCAGTTGAGCTGCGTGTTCGGAAGTGGGCTCGGAACTGGCGATTTCCTGCCAGCTTTCTGCATCGTCAAGAGACAGCTCCTGCTGGATATCGCGACATTCGGCCTGATGACGTTGAGCCTGTCGCTGCAGTTTTCGAATGGTCAGAGTGACCAGAAGCGGCCAGAGATTGTCCGGTGAATCATAGGGCTTTGCATTCACGTTCTGTCAGGGCGTTTCAGGCTTTCTCACTGAACGGTGGCTCTCTACTTTCAAAAGGAAAAAACCATGGCTATGGTCGTTACGGAACCGTGTTTTGGATGCAAGTACACGGATTGTGTCGTTGTTTGTCCGTGCGACTACTTTCGCGAGGGCGAATCGATTCTGTTCATTGACCCCGAGGAATGCATTGACTGCAATGCGTGCGTGCCCGAATGCCCGGTCTCCGCGATCTTTTACGAAGATAATGTGCCTCCGCAGTGGAAAGACTACATCGCACTGAACTGTAACATGGCTCCGTTGTGTCCGCCAATCACGGAAAAGAAGGCACCCTTGTGCGATTAGGCCAGGATAGTTCGAACGATGATAGTTGTCATTCGCACTGCGGCTGTGTGTCCAGCACTTTTCCAATCACGAAATGAGTTTCATCAAATCGGCATGAGTGAAATGATTGCCAATGTCAGCTTCTGGAGAATCCATGAGTGGCTTGAATGCGGGATCCTGCATGCCCAGAAATCCGTTGTGAAAACCGTACTGGCCTGTCATCAGACAGACTCGAGTCGAGTACACAGTGGCATTGCGTAAAACGTTTTGAAACGTTTCCTTCGGTTTTCAGGATAATCCCAACAGCGATCGGGCTTCTTCCTGCCCGGCAGCCGGTTTCCCAAATTCGCTCGCCGTGACACGGGCGAGGGAAACAAGATGCTGCCAGCGTACTGATGCACGTGTAGCATGAAAATCGTCCCATACGGTGTGGAAATACTTTTCTGCATGCAAGGCTCCATCTTCACTGACCGCATAGCGAAGCAGTGCTCCGAATAGTCGCTCGGCTGGGAGGGCCAATTGACCGTAGCGCATGGCTACTGCAGCAGCGTGTCCCTGCAGATTGTTTTGAATGGCTTCATCCAGCTTTAGCAGCAGACCATCAGCATCGGTTACCGCGATTCGATCCAGATGATGTTTTGCCGGCAACGGATCTGCCAAAAGATTTCCCGGATAAGAGCGATCTCGAGCAACCTGCCAGGCCCCGATGATCAGGCATGCGAACACATTTCGACCACTGCTGACTCGTGCCAAATTTCTCCAGGCGTTGGCAGCGTCGCTTGCGTGAACTCCGACAGAATCCCCATGGACAGTGCCCGCGGGCTTGAGTCTGTCTTCCCACTGAGGCAGCCGTCCGCCATCTCGGAGAACTAAAGAACTGGCGGCCAGAGAGATGGCTTCGCCCACGGCCGCCGGTTCATAACCGTCGGCCAGTGCGGTCGCTGCCGCCTTCGCCGCGTCACTGGGCGTCCCTGTTGAGAATGTCTGGCTGAGATGCTGCAGGTACGTGTCTTCCGCTTTCTTCGTACCGGGCTCTTTGCCGTTCAGATGGCATTCATCGAGCAGACTGATCAACATTTTCCCATGTTCATCCCATTCTGCTTTACGCTGCGGTTCTGCACGAACGCAGTATCTTAAGGACTGACGAAGCAATGTCAGCGCATGCTGCGTCCCAACGATCTCCTGCATATCCCAGGCTCGATAGGGAAGCACGGTTCGATGGACTTCCGGGTTATCCTGAACCGCTGGAAGCAAGGCATCCAAAGCGCTGCGAGGATCGGAAGACACGAATGCGGAAAGTATCTGCTCGGCATGGTTGGCATCCTTTGCTTTGATGGCATCATGAAGAGCGGCGGGATTCAGTTCGTTCACAGGCGATGACGCGGACAGCCCATGCAACACTTCGGAATCACGGCCTCCGAACTCCTGAATGCGGCTGCTGTTGCGGTACAGCACTTTGAAAACCGGCAGAGCTTCGGAACCTTTTGGCATCAGTGCCGACATCTTCAGCGCCGGGCCAAGCGCCATGAAGGTATGGAAGCCGATATAATCTTCTCCACCAAACGTGCGAGCGTTTGCGAGGGCCGCAGCGGCAACAAGCGTCTTGAGTGGCAGACCAGCCTGAAGCTTCTTTGCCAGTGACGGCTGAAGCTGTTCGATCGGTGTTTCCTGCAGAGCACAGACAAGCGGCTCCAGGTCACCAAACTGCAATGAAGAATCCAGTTCCTCGGCAAAAGCTTTTGGAGCCAATCCCAAATCCGTGAGCATCGCCGGGCCCAGCGTGGCCATCAGCGTTCCTCTCCCGACATCCGCCAAAAAACCGCGACGCGAATGATTCTGAGACATCGATGACTCCTTCCAAGACACTGGAACTAACGGTCATAGCTAACCGCAAGGCTACACTTGTGGAACGTCAACATGCAATCAGAGAGAGGGATGTTCCCCACAGATGCGGCGGCAGATCTCTCAACAGAACCGCCTTCTGACAGTCGTCGAACGAGTGTTCACTACGGAATCCGTAACTCCATCAGTTTCAGTTCCTGGTCCCGATTTATTGTCAGGGATACTCGTTGGCCGGGTCGGAAGGCAGCCAGCTGCTGTTGAAAATCCGTAACGCTGGTGATGACAGTATCGTTGACCAGCACGATCAAATCACTACGCTGCAAGCCGGCTTTCTGAGCAACCGAACCGCGAACAACGTCGTCCACAAACGCAGGCGTTCGCTCGACGACACTGGGCAACATGGTCAGACCGAAACGACTTGTCAGCTGCTGATCAGAAAGCATTACGACGTCCGCCGATGCCTGCTTTGCCTCGGACGGTACCGACTTGCCCGAACGCAGCGATTCCACGACCGGAGACAGCGTCGTCAGAGGCACCGCATAGTTCACCCACGTCCGACTGCTGGCGTGCCGAATTTCTCGTCCGATCAGGCCAATCGGCACTCCTTGAAGATCGGTCACAAGGCCACCTGTCGCTCCGGAGTTATTCGTAATCGCATCAATGAGCCAGACCGGGGTCGTCATTGGGAATACCCAGCGTCCCTGAGTCGCTTCAAGCGGCACTTTCGCAGCGAGCACTCCATGCACAACGGAAACCGGTTCATTGCCCGCGGCGACTCGAAACATATTGCTGAAGGCGTAGATCGATGTGCCCACTTCCGGGTCGATCGACTTCTTCAGATCCACAAACGGAAACACCTCGCCCGGTTCCGTCTTCAGTTTCAGCAATGCCGCGTCATGATCTTTGCTGGTACCCACAACATCCACAGGGAACCGACGACCATCGAAAGTCACGGCCGTCAGGAAACCGGTGCTGATCAGGTGATTCCAAACCGTCAGAACATGTCCTTCCGGCGACACCAGAATCCCGGTTCCGTAGGAATCCAAATTTCCGACTCCCGCACCGAACAGCTTCACGATTACCGGCTGTTGCGTTTTAATCACATCGGTGGGACGAGCAATCTCCTGAGCGACCACAGACAACGTGTCGTTCGAGTCGATGAAGCCCATCACAAACAGGAAGACGAAAACAACAGCGGTGAGTCTCATAAATTTTTCCAGCCGTCAAACTCTGTCAGTTCAGGGCGATTTACGAATCAACTTGTGAGTCCGGAGTTCTTCTGAGGCCTACTCGGACTTGTATCGTCGTTCCCTATTTCGAGCTCACTTCGCCGACAGTCAGCCACGTGAGTTCTTCTTTTTCACCAGAGATCACTCCGATGCGGCCCGGAAACACGATGCCGCCGCGATCCGCCCAGTCATCGAGGATCAATCGAGCTTCATCGATCGCCTGACCGTATTCCACATCGACTGCGACCGGCAGCTCAGAGCCTTCCGAAAAGTACCAGCGACATGTTCGTGCGCCTTCTCGAGTGACGAGGATATCTACCGGCTTACGGAGCGGAAGGTGAAGCGTTCTTCCCATCGCCAGCTGTTCCGTGAAACCACCATTCTGCCCCGCCAGCAGTCGCTTAAGCTGAATCATAGACGTGAGAAAACCGGGCAGCTGTGATGGCTCTTCACTTGCGTCCGGTTCGTTGGAATTTTGAAGATATGGCGCACCGTTCAGCTTCAGTCCCGCAGCAGCCGGGCCAACAGTCAGTTCTCCGGTCAGCGGCGTTTCGCCGCCAGATGCTGCGAAGCTGATCTTCCATCCGGCCTGATAGTTTCCCATCGAGGCGACTCGTGAGCGTAAAGGGTCGAGCAATCGTTTCTGCTGAAGCTCATTGAAATAAAAGTTACAGAAACCATCACGTTCGACAAACAGCTTTGTCAGAGCGTCCGGCAGTGGTTCGGGAGCAGTCGGCCCGCCCTGCTCTTCCTCGGGAGATTCCGGATGCCCGTCCGGCTTCGGCCCGTCTTTTCGTTCCTCAGGCAGTGTTGGCGCCTTTTGAAATGCGTGCAGAGGTCGCAGACGTATCGTGGCTTCATGTTGACCGGCTTTATCTCGCCAGGTCAGTGCCAGACGAGTCCCTTCCGGAAAGATGCCCACGATGTTCTGAAAATCATTCGCGGACGTCACCACTCGACCTGCAAAAGAAATGATCTGGGCTCCTGGCCGCAGTCCTCGCCGCCAGGCTTCAGACAACTCTGACACCTGACTGACGATCACTTCGCCCTCGACCGTTTCTACCGTGAACTCAGTAACGCCGTGATCCACAATCAAGCCACTCTTCAGAGACTCGATAAACAACTGCACCTGATTCACACTGATCGCATACGCAGCACCGGAGTTCACCCGCCCCCGTTTTTCAAACGATGCGCGACCGTTGATGCCAATCCAGCGGCCCTGAATATCAAACAGCGGCCCTCCCGAATTTCCGGGGTTAATCGACGCGTCAATTTGAATGCAATCCGTGTATTCCAGAAATGTATTCGCGGGATATTGATAACGATGAATGCCACTGACAATTCCAAAGGTCACAGTGGGCGAGAAATCGGATGCGAGCAGGAATGGATTTCCCAAAGCCATCACTTCGTCGCCTACTCGAACCTGATCACTATCGCCCGGCTGAGCGAACTCAAAATCTGTTCGTCCCTGCAGCTGAATCAGCGCGACGTCTCCGGTAGGATCGATGCCAACAATCACACTGTCGTAGAGCTTGCCGTTGCTCAAGCCGCACTTCATGAACGAACCCGAGCCTGACGTGACGTGATAGTTACTGATCGCGTAACCATCCGCTGAAATCAGCACGCCCGATCCGCCGCCTTCGCCATTGGGTGCCATTACACAGACAACGGACGGCGTGATGCGGCGAATTGTCTCCACGCGCGCGGCTTCACGCTCCGCGACAGATTGCTGAGCCGACACATGACCGGCGAGAAGAAGACTCCAAAGCAGCGTTGCCAGAGTGACGTATTTGCAAGAGCCACCAGACGAGCCTCGCACGTGAGATCGCTTGTTACCAGCCATATTGTCCACTTCATATTCTCCGGCGGTTTCCCTATAGCAACGATTCACGGCTTGTCCTTTGCGATGATCAGCCGGGCATCCGCGAGATCGAGCCAGTCGCACGTGCTGTCCTCGTCACCAAAATCAACCAGGATCGTCAGCGTCGAAACACCGTCCACAGGCAGATGTAACGAAATGGGCTCGTCGGTCGTGGCAATGATCTGTTCAAAAAGCACACGGTCATCGCCGGAAATTTTCAGACCCACTTTATAGAGCCCGTTGAAGGCCACTTCATCGTCAATACCGGCAATGCAATCAAGCGAAGAGTACTGCTGATCCAGCGCCCATGAAATTTCGGTCCGGGAATGAATACACAGGCCTCGCGAATACTCGCGACCTCGCAAACGAATTTTCGAATGCCGTTCCATCGTCGTATCACGTCGAGGCCCGAACAACAGTTTCTGCTGTTCCTTATCGGTCAGGCCGGACAAGAGATCGCCTTCCAGATCAACACCGTCAAAACGCTCCTCGAGAGGTTCCAGATCCGACAGGAACTGGACTCGGCCGCCGCTCAGATCAATCTTCTGAATTTGCTCCAGCGGCACCGTCAGCGATTGTCCCCAGGCCGATTCAATCTGCAGCTTTTCATTCTCCAGCGAAACCGATTTAGCGGCCAGAAAATCTCCTGAAACACTTGTCACGCGTATTGTCGATTTTGTCCCGGCCTGCTCGCTGCCTTCTGCCGCCGCCTTTGCAAAAACAACCCCATACACACGGGCCGATGGCACCGGAACATTTTCGCCATCCAGGAGGAATTCAATTTTCTCCGCTCCGATGGATGTGACAACTCCCGCCAGAAAATCGAGCCCCGTTCCGTCACGTTTCGCAACGACCAGAAGATCTTTTTCGGACTCACGCTGAAGAAATGTAGCCCACTGCGCGCGATAAGCCGGGTTATCAGACTGAAGGCGTACCGACTGGACCTTCCGACTGTCCACGGAAACTCGCCCAAGTCCAGGTGACTCGATCGTCAACTCTTTTGCCGAACGAACAATGGCTGATCCATGCAACCGACTTCCATCATTCAGACTCAGCACCTGAGGATCCTGAGGTGGCACCGTCCTGGCAGCAGAAATCTCGACGGCCAGCACATCGGTCATCCCCAGATTCACCGACATTCCATTTTCGTTGAATGAAATATTCTCGCCGGAAATCGATGTCAGCTGCCCCTCGCGAGTCTGTCCGTCCAGCATCGACATACGAACGTCGCTGGCCACCACCACAGCTTCCATACCAGCCCAAAGAAGCATCAGCACAATTAACAATGACATGTGATCCCTCATTCTTAAAACCATTGCGAAAGAGCCCGTCCTCTCTTTCACGCTGCGGCGACTGCCGGACTCGTTTCTGTTACGACGCTTCACTTCTTCTGTTCGGCAATTTTTCGAGTGTAGCGGCTGATTGCGTCTAGAAAATTGGGGGGAAACTGTTGCCGAATGAGTTCCTTTGCCTGAGTTTCAGCCTGCTTGTCCAGCATTCCCCAGCTCCCGTTTTCTGTCAGATCTTTGCGGTCAGCATTGCCGTCACCGGTTGCACCTTTGATTGTACTTTGCGCCTGGCCCTGCTCGCCCGGCTGGTTCTGCTGACCGCCTCCACCCTGCCCCGACTGCTGTTGCTGCTGCTTTTCTTTTTCCATGTCTTCGAGCAGTTTGTCGAGTGCTGCGATGACTTCGTCTTCTCGCTTTTGAACGGGCGTATCGGACTTGCCGAGATCAAGTCGACGTTGCACGTCGGACATCAGCCGAGCCACCTGTGGCAAGCCTTCGGCAGTCACGCCGGACTCTTCCTTCATCAATTCCGCCACTGTGCGAAATCGAGCGGGAACATCCAGAGTGTTGTTCAACAGCAGCGCCAGATCGTCTCCAGCCTCCGCAGGCTTCAAGAGTCTCAGCCGACAGACAGCGCGATAGAAGAACAGACTGGCGGGATCAACAGATGTTTCCGGATTCAGCGACTCCAGCAGCACCATTGCTTCGTCAAAGAAACGATGCTGTGTGAACCATCGAGCGTGATACAGTTGCACCTGCTCGCGAAAAAATGAGTCAGAACGAACACCTTCGAAATTCATCGGCTCGTGCACACCGGAGGTTCGACAGGCTTCCATCAGCGCCTGAACGGATTCATCTGCGATTGCAAATGATTCCATCAACAGGTCCAGAACATCTTCAGCCGGCAGCGCCTGTACTGCCGCCTTATCCGCCCAGAGCGCTGTCACTTTCGTCGCGGTGGCCTCATCCGTTTTTGCCTGGGCCAGCCACTGCAGCAGTCGAGCCTGAACCTGATCGATCGACATCCGACTGAACGCCACCGCGGAAGCGGCTTTGACAGGTGCAACGGATTTCTCTGCCGCCTGAACCAGCGGCCCCGCCAATGCGACCGGCGATTGTAAGCCATCAACCCGCGTCATCTCGGACGCTGTCAGAGTCAGCGGACAACAGGCAGTTGCTGCAATGAGAAACAGTGATTTCATGATGACCTGCCAGCAGACCATGGACTTCGAACCATACTCAACGTCGATTTATCTTACCCGCCACCATGGGTTTAAGAAATACAGGAGACCGTTTGCACCTGCGAATCGCTCGATCCGGAACCGTCCGATATTGAACGTCATTCTGTGGTTTCTCTCCGAAATTCCACGCAATTTCCCCCTAATTCTGAATCCGTCCCTTGAAGCCACCGCGACGTATGGCGACACGACCCGGGTCGCGACTGCACAAACCTGCGCCAGCAGTGCTTTGACTAACAGTGCCTTTACCAAAAATGCCTTTGCCCACGACCAATCGTCTCTGCACCGATCAAGAGTGCTGCAACAAAAATCTCATACTATTCATCGAGCAGCTGGATCACATGACGCACCTGAAACGGGCGCCGGACCAGGTCGCCGGACTTCGCCGAATTCCACTGCATCATGCAGACGTGATTGCTGGTGGCCAGAATCACCGGCTCACCGGCAGCGCCATTCAGGAATGACGATTTGCGAGCCAGAATCTCTCTGGCGTTTTCTGGCTGCTGGAGGTTGTACACGCCGCCCGATCCGCAACAGTCGCGTGCCTGAGGTGCCAGTTCCCACCGATATCCTGTCGCGTCGAGCACTTTCGAGGGGATGCCGTCCAGCTTCTGACCGTGCACCAGATGACACGGCAAGTCCACGTAGACTCGTGTTCCGTCGTCACGACGCTGTCGAGGCACCAAATCCAGTTCTCCGAGAAAATCGAGCACATCCCGAACGGGCTTCTGGCCGGCCAACGTCTTCTTCATTGCCAAACCGCAACCCGACGAATTACTGACCACCGCGTCGACATCCATAGCCGAAAAGGCATCTCGATTTTGGGCGCGAAGACGATCGACCTGATCAAGACCCAAATGCTCCTGCATAGCACCGCAGCAGGTTTGATTCCCGGGGACGAAAACCTGCACGTTGTTCGCAATGAGAACTCGAACGGTCGCGAAATTGATTTCGCGATAGACAGATTCCATCAGACAGCCGGTCAGCAACGCAACTCGCGGACCCGTCGGCCGATGCTTCTCCATCAGCTGCTTCGCGTAACCAGCTGTCGACACCGCAAGAGCCGGCGAACCACCAAACAGAAATCGATGCGGCAAAATTCCCAGACGGCGAAGAGCCCGCACAGGAAACATGGCCATATTGAAAAATGCAGGCCGCGCTGACAAAGCCGCCGCCAAACGCAGCAGCGGCTTCACGCGAGTGCGCCCTGTAGCCACATGCGAATGTCGCGTGTGTTCAAGGATTTCGCCGTACGGAACGTTGGCAGGGCATGCCGATTCGCACGCAAGACAACCGACGCAGTCCTGAGTGTAGTTGACGGTCCACGGATCCTCGGCGAGGCGGCCTTCCGCTTCTTCACGCCACAGTCGCAGTCGACCGCGCGGAGAATTGTTCTCGTCACCAGACAGTTGATAGGTCGGACACACTTCCAGACAAAAACCACAGTGCACGCAGCTTGTAAGCAGGTCGCGACTTGCCACCGGCGCACAGTGACTCAGACTGGAATTAATGGACGGGCAAGGAGATTCATCCGTGTTCATGGAGTCGGTATTTTCCGCATTCGTAGATTTCATAGAGAACCAAACTCCTGTTCCAGCATCGTCAGCCACTTTGCTTCCAGGCCTTGTGGCACTTCACGCGAGATGTGCCTGGAGTGCCAGTCACCGCCTGCGTCCAGGAGCGAGCGTGCGTGTTGAAGGATGATAGACTCCACTTTCTCTTTCGGGTCGGACAATTCGAATTTGTCGCCCGCTGATGATTGTTCCCGAGACCGCAAGTAGCCGTGCACGACTCCGTTATAACACAGCGCGACACAGTCCACTGCAGCCTCCGCTGAAACACGGGCCGCCAATGACAGAACTCGATCAGGAGTCGTCTTCAGAACAAAGTCCGGGCATCCGTCCACCGGACTGGAGGCATCCCTGTCTGAAGTCATCTGAAGCCCATGCGATGCCGCGAGGCCAGCCAAAAATTGTTCATACACGGGCAACTCAATGGATGGACAGTTCAAAGCGATTCGAACTCGAAAAGTACCACCCGTTCGATCGAACAAGACATCCACACTGTCGAACCAATGGATCCAACATGTAGCCGTAAGCTCTGAAACCAATTTTGCCAGCGAACCAGATGCGTTGCCGGTTATCCAAAAGAGACTGGTCGTTTCGGAAGCAGGACGCAGCCGCAGCACAAAATCGACCGGTTCGCCGAAACGTCGATCAGAATTCAGCAAGAAACGCAGCAGATCGTAGCCAGTCGTAGACTTCACAACCCGCTCGCCCACGCGAACGATTCTCCCGTCCGGCAAGCGCCAGTTCATTCCCATAATATTGTCACAAAGTGGCCCAAACCGGGAAGACGCTGGCCCAAAACCGGTCGCAGCCACCTGATCCTTCAGCGATGCACGAGAATCGATAACGAACGGGTACCGAAGTCGGTGCGGCTGACACTGGGCATGAAGCTCTTCCGCGGTGACATCGGCCGAACAGCAGATCGTTCCGTCGACAGCATCCAAAAATGGAACAAACGTGGGCGAAGCCTGAAGCGCATCGTTGCGGCAGGCATCGACCATCGATCCGCCCTGCTCCGCACTCCCTGCAAACCGGCGACTTGCAAAGACCTTCAATGGATTCAGCTGATGATTGGGATTGAACAGCTTCGGAACAGCCAGTTGCAGTTTCAAATTATCAGCGCCGAACACGAGCGGCATGTAGGCGGTTTTGTCGTTTCCAATTCCATGCTCGCCCGACAAGGTTCCGCCAACTGCCACCACGCGCTGCATCAATCGTTTGCTGATAGCTTCGACTTTTTCCAGCTCGCCCGGCTTTCCGGAATCGAACAGAAAGTTCGGATGCAGATTTCCATCCCCGGCATGAAACACATTCACAGCCGGTACTCCAGCCGCATCTGCTTCGTCGTAAACCAGTTGAAGAAGTTCGGCAAGCGCGCGTTTGGGAATGACGGCATCCTGAACAAGAAAATCAGGACTCATCTGACCCATCAAACCTCCCGCCACCTTGCGGGCTCGCCAAAGTTTCTTTCGCTGAGTCTCGTCATCGCTGAACTCTACGCTCGATGCTCCGGCACTGGTGAGCAGTTCTGCGACGGACTGGGCTCGCGCATCCACCAGCACAGCCGGTCCGTCGATCTCCGTAACGATCAGAAAAGAATCTTTGGGAAGACCAACCGCCATCGGACTGTTTTCCACCAACGCCACACAACGAGGATCCATCAACTCAATCGCCACCGGAAAAGAAGCGTGAGCCGCCAGAGCATGGATCGCCTTTTCCGCAGATGACAGATCCGGAAACGTGGCTCGATAGGTCCAGGCTTTTTCCGGGCGAGGCAACAGTCGGAGCCAGAATCGAGTGAATGCGCCGAGTGTGCCTTCGGACCCGACCATCAGTCGTTTCCAGTCTTCCCGCCAATCGCCCCGTCCACCAGCCGGACCACCGAAGCGATGAACCGTGCCATCCAGCAGAATGACTTCCACGCCCAGCACATAGTTG
>QWOO01000196.1 GCA_003669615.1 Planctomycetota bacterium | reverse complement strand
GCAGGCAGTTAGCAGCCTGATACTCGGACCAGATTTGCTGCTCGGGCGACAACTCCTGCTTTTCTACATGTTCGTACATCTCCATCGCAAGTCGGAATTCGCCAACCGCATAGAGGTTGTTGGCGAGTCCAATGCGGTCGATGGGACCTTCAACTACCGCTTTGTCGGCTAACACCGCGTGCGGCTCAGCGACCGAAGTCTCTGCAGACGCATGCGATCCGGACTCACTTTCTTCGCCGTGAGGATGTTCCGCGTTCGGAACTGATGACTGCGAATGAGTTGTCGCGGGATGTTCGCGATCGCCATGCTCCGTCTCGACAGCAGCATGCGACTGCGGCGCATCATGCTGTGCCGAATGCTCTTCCGCCGGATCAGCATGCTCACCGTGCTGGGGTTGATCGTCGTGCGCAGCTGGCGACTTACTATGGGAGTCGTCTGGAGAATGAGTGTCTTCGTTTGAAGAATGCGGCTCGGGCCCCACGGCATCTTCTTCCGGCATCCCGGCGACATCATGAGGTTCGACCGAATGTTCGGATGCAGGATCGTCTGCAGGCTGATGTGGCGTTGCCGGCGAATTCGACGCATTTTCATGAGACAAGTCGCCACTGGAATCGTGCGAACGCAGATCTCCGGGGTTCTCCGCGTTTTGAACTCGCGATTTCAGCTTTGCCAGTTTTTCCTTGAGCCGCTGAAACCGCTCGGCCATTTCACGCTTTAACGGATCGTCACTCTGCAGATCCGAGTCGACTGTTGCTGTCAGTCCTGGACTCTTCTTTGGCTTCTCCACGGGAGTCTGCATATTCAACGAGCTATCCTGCGACTCATTTCTGGCAGCCTGCTCTTCCAGAGCTCGACGCTGTTCCGCCAAAGCGCGTTTGAATTTTTCTGTTGCCGTGAGCGGGTGAGCATCCGGCACCGGTGGAAAATCTGTGGCGGCGGCAACAGGCTCGGCAGTCTTTGAAGGCTCAACATTCACTGGTGAAGTGCCATTGTCAGACTTGCCTGAAGTGATGCTTCCAGCGGACCGGCTCGATGTCTTTGGTTCCTCTGTCGAGGTGGCTGATACCAGCTGAATCTGGCGAGGTCCACGAGGCGGAACGGAGGCGGTCCATCCACGAGTACTCTTCGGTTTCCACGCTGACGATTGATTGTCCCTGCTTCCGCCGGAATTGCGTTCAACGGCATTGGCAGCGTGGAATGTTTTCGAACATCCCTCCACGACCGCGACGTTGCGCAGATCCTGACCGGCCGCCGACGTGACCTGGACCGACGCGGCGACAGCAGGAATAACCAAGCTGCATAGACGAAGGATTGAAGAAGAAAAGGCACTCATTACTTGTGCCCTCCTGAAGTTTCTGGTTGCGAACTGTGATTGAGGTCCTCTGCGGAATCCTGCTCGGGAAGCATCCCCGCAAAACAATAAATCGCTGCCTGATGATTTTGCTGTCGTTCAAACGCCTGGCCCATGATTCGCAACGCGGCTCGTTCAGACTGCGGTTCATCTGTCGAATCGATCAGCAGTCGACAGACAGAGATCGCTTCATCCGGACGATTCTGTTTCAGAGCAACTTCTGCGGAATCCAGCCTTGCCTGCAAGGACATCTGAGTGGCTTCTGCAGATGTCAGAGTCGCGAGCAGCAGGCGAGCCTCTTCCAGTTGATTTTCCGCCTGATAACGAGCCGCGAGACGAAGAATCGTTTTGTTTCGAAGATCGGACGCAGGCAGTTTTCGAAGAGCCAGAACGTAGGCGTCTGTGGATTCCTGAGTCAGCCCCAGTTCTTCACAGGCTCCCGCAACCAGCACCGCCCAGTGGCCACCGCAGTAGCCGGCCGGATCGAATTCCGTCAGAGCGGAAACGACTGCAGCACCTTCTCTCTCACGCCGGTCCGCCAGCACTGCGGCACGGAATCGTGCCAGAGATGAAAGAAAGGCGGCCCCTTTTTGACCCGGGCCATCGACCAGTTCTTCACGACGGTCCATCAGTACGCTGTTGGCTCCCTGTGGGTTCCCCAACACGAGATACATGCTGGCCAAATGCAACGCAGCGAATGGTTTCAGTTCGGAACCTTCGCTCAACGAAAGGCCTCGCATCATGGACTGGATTGCCATTTTGCCATGGTTATCCTCCAGCAGCATGCGGCTGTGAAAAATGTAGGACGCGATCCTCACATCGGTCAGGCCGCCCGAAGCATCAATGCTGCGAAGAAACGCCTGCACCGCTTCGTCTCGCTGATTGAGAATCATCAGACACTTTCCCAGATTGAAAGCGGCTTCCGTTTCGACAACCGAACGAGGCGATGATTCAATCTGCACCTGAAGATACTGTAACGCATCAGCCGCACGTTTCTGTTCGAACAACAGTGTGCTCAATGCCAGCCGACTGTGACCTGCCTGCGGCGAACCGGGAACATCCATCACTGCGATTCGGAGAATTCTTTCGGCGGCATTCAGCCGACTCTGACGCATATCGGCTGCAGACATTTCTTCCGGATGCAGAACATGAATGACACCATCTTTCATCTGCCAGGCCACACCACTGGAAATCGTAATTCCATCCAGCAGCAACGCCAGGCTCTGCTCGGTCACTTGAATTTTCTGAGTCCGCCCCTGCAAAGTCTCCTTCGCCATTTCGGAGAGTTCATACTTCATCTGACAACCGGACAGCACATTCTTCAGTAACGTTTCGACACGAGTCATGCCGCAATAGAGACGCAGAACGGTCTCTTCCGGATCACCATCCTTCAGATTCAAAACCTGAAACTCTTTTGGCCCCATTTTCAGAGGTGTTTCATGGATCAGCATGGGCAGTTCATCAAGAATTCGAATGGGATCGGCTGACCATTCCGGAACGATCAGCGTCTGATCATCCAGCAAATCGGTGTTGGCCATTGTTGTCTGCTCACGCCACAGATCGCGGCCAATCAGATGCAGGACCTCGCCCCGAACTGTGGGAAGAAACTCGGTCTCATCGAGCACTGCACGGCGAAGCAGATCAGTCTGCAGGCCTTCATGACGTTTCATGGCCGACAGGCAACGAGCTTCACCGTAACGGGCGACTCCTGCCCAGGCAGGGTCGGGCTGGGTGCCCGAGATTTTTCGATAAGCTTCGATCGCAGCAGCATGTCGACCGGCCGCCTCAGCACACAACGCCAGACGGAAGAGAATAGCGATCCCCGGCACGCCGTCCGACTTGCGACGAAGCGACTGGTAAGCCTGCAACGCCTGCACATAGTTTCCTGAAGCCAGATCTTCATCGGCGATGGCCATCAGATTGACCGCCTGCTGCGTGACCAGCTCCTGCGCAGATGACGTTTCATCGGAAGTCTGTGCGGAAGATCGCTCGTTCGGACGTGACCTGGGCATGGCAAACCGTTCGGCATGCGAATCACTGACTGCTTCCGGCGGATGAGATGCTGCCCCATGATCGGCAGCATGAGAATCCTTTACAGGATGGTTCGCAGGGTGCGAATCCGACGCAGACTCTGTATGCGCGTCAGTTACATTGGAGTCAGCTGCGTGCGGTTCTGCGTGATTGTCCGGTTCTTCTGCTGAGAGAAAAAGAGGATCTGAAAACAATGGATCTTCTGAAGACGCGTGTGAATCCGCTGAAGCAACGGAATGATCCTCATGCATCACATCTTCACCATGCCGCTCGCCGTGTTCGTCGGGGACTGAAGCGAGTTCGGGAGTGCCATGGGAGTCGTGAGCAGACTCTTTAGAAGTTGCGCCGTGAGCGTCGCTCTTTGAGTCGTCATGCGCAGATTCATGCGACGTTGAATCGGCATGATCTGCAATCGCTGCGTCCTGAGTGTCTTCAGGATTTTGAATGTCATCACTGGGAGATGCGTGATTTTCTTCACCGGAGCGAACTTTTCCTGACTGCAGCCAGGAGGCAGCCCCAACGCCCAGTCCGAAGGTAAGGGCACCGACGAGAACCATCTGCGCAGGCCGCAAAAGCGTTGAGAATCTTGAGGTTTTTGCCTGATCAGACACTTCATTCGCCCCTTGCCGGGAACCCGGATCCAGAACAATCGTTACAACTGTTTCATCCTGATCGTCCGGGGCGTTCCAGTTATTGAGTCAAAATTTCCTCGCAAGTTTCTTCGTCCTCGTTCGATTAAAGGGTCTCAATCAGGTTACTCACCGGGAGATAAGGCAAATGCAGATTCAACGATTTGACAATATCAGCAGTCCAGGAACACCTCGATCGGTGCGAACGGCTGCCTCAAACTCAAACGAGCAGCTGCAGGGATCGGTATCTCGAGAAAACGAAGCCGAGGGGGTTGACGACGGCGACGAGCTGAAATCATTGAGCGCAAAACTTAATGGGATCAGTGAAGTGCGACCCGACGTTGTCGCAGCGGCGATAGTGAGAGTGCAGCGAGGCGATTACCTGACTCGCGCTGCAGCTGAACAAACAGCGGCAGCAATTCTGGGCAAGGATGCTTAGAGAAGCTTTCTGTCTTGAAGTGACACTGAAGGACTATGTGTTGCTTCGGTCTTCCGGGTCCGTACAGGCCAGGCAGCATGTGGCTCTTCTTGCTGAAAGCACAGCTGGTTTCTTATCTCCTTGGTGTGGGTCTTTACCGCCACGACGCGGACGACAGCCTACAGTATTACAGAAGAGGGTTTTATCATGGGTTTGACAGTTACAAACAATGTTGCGTCCATCAACGCTCAGCATAATCTGAGCCGGGCCTCTAACGGCGTTGAAAAGTCCGTCGAAAAATTGTCTTCCGGACTGAAAATCAATCGCGGTGCTGACGGTCCTGCGGCTCTGGTCATTTCTGAAAAGCAGCGTGCTCAGATCGCTGGACTCAGGCAGGCGATCGACAATACAGAAAAGGCCGCTGCAGTTGTTCAGACAGCTGAAGGTGCTCTTAACGAAATCAACTCCCTGCTGGTCAAAGTTCGAACACTGGCCATCGACAGTGCGAACAGCGGCGTCAATGATGACGACGCTCTGGCCGCAAATCAGGCAGAAATCACCAACGCTCTGGACTCCATCAACCGTATCGCCAACAACACTCAGTTCGGCGCCAAGAAGTTGCTGGACGGTTCCGCTGGTATCAAAGGCACAGTGACAGACACCGACGTCACCTTCCTGAAAGCAACTACTAACACCGCGTCCGGCACCTATGCTGTCGTCGTAACGACAGAAGGCGAACGTGCGGCTGCCACATCTGCCACTGATCAAACGTCCGCATTGGCCGCGGACGAAATTCTGACAATCAACGAAGTCAGTATTTCTCTGACAGCAGGCATGAACCAGGCTCAGGTTGTCAATCGAATCAACGAATTCAACGCACAGACCGGCGTCACCGCCGAAGTAGACGGTTCATCGACTCGCCTCTACACAGAATCGTTTGGAGCAAACTCAGAGATTTCCGCTGTTTCGAACAGGGCCGCCAGTGCGACCAGCAGTGGTTTCGGCACTTCGGTAATCACAGCGACTGGTGTCGATGTGATCGGCACGATTAACGGCACGAGCTTCACAGGTACCGGTAATGTTCTGACAGCAACATCCGGTTCTGTAAAGGGCCTTGCGATTCAGTTTGCTGCGGACGGCGCTGACGCCGCTAAGACAGTCACCGGTGCGCAGGGGAATGTGACGATTTCCGACAACTCGCTGGTTTTCCAGATCGGTTCCAATAAAGATCAAACTGCTTCGATTTCGATCGACAAGATCAATCCAAACGGCCTGGGTCTGGGTGTTGATGGAAATCAGTTCAACAGTCTCAACGAAATCGACGTCACATCCGGCAGCAAGGCTCAGGATGCTCTGGAAGTGATTGACGCTGCGATCAGCAATGTGACGAACCTGCGAGGTACGCTGGGTGCGTTCCAGAGCAATACTCTTGAATCCACCGCCAACAATCTGCGAGCCACTCTGGAGAATACGATCAACGCAGAGTCCGTCATTCGTGACACCGACTTTGCAGAAGAAATTGCCAACTTTACAAAGGGTCAGGTTCTTGTTCAGGCTGGTACTGCCATGCTGAGCAACGCCAACCAGATTCCTCAGGCAGTACTGTCGCTGCTGCGATAGTCATCGACGAAAAGTTAGCAGAAACAAGGAACGGTCCGGCCGGAACTGGGAACCCCAGAATTCGGACGGACCGTTTCGCGGTTAAGTTCTCTAAGTGTTTTGCCCGTCAATACAGGCATTTTACACGCGAACGACGCTTCAGAATCAATTCATCAGGACGTTGCCATGCCGCTCAGTATCAATGGCGTAGTGTCTGGACTTGATACCGACAGCATTGTCAAAGGTCTTCTGGACATTCAGCAGCAGCAACTGGATCGGATGGCTCTTCGCAAGACCGAGATTCAGCAAAAACAGGCTGCGTTCAAAACCGTTGAAACTCGGCTGCTCAGCCTGCGGGCAGACACCGGGGTGCTGAGCCGCAATGTCAATAACCCGCTGACAAAACTGGCCGTTGTTGCAAGCGATCCGGAAGCCATCAGCGCAACAGCCACATCGTCAGCAGTCTCCGGCGTGTATCGACTCACAGTCGACTCCACTGCCCTGGCTCATCAGGTGGCATCTCAGGGATTTGCCGATGCCGACGCTGAAATCACACAGGGGACGTTCGAAATTCGCCTTGGCTCCGGCGACCTCAAAACGATCACGATTGACAGTAATAACGACACGCTGTCCGGACTTGCAACCGCCATCAACAACTCCGGCGCTGGAGTCAGCGCCAGTATCGTTCAGGATTCGACTGGCGGCGCATCGCCTTATCGTTTGCTGCTTAGCAGTACAAAAACAGGGGCCAGCAACCAGATTTCAGTGACCAACAATCTGGCAGCGACAGCCGGTTCGGCCGTGAAACCAACGCTCGATTTTCTCAACCCCGTTCAGGCGGCTTCCGACGCGCGAGTCACAATGGGATCCGGCGCCGGGGCGATTTCGGTGACCAGCAACACAAATCAGTTTAAGGATGTGATCGCGGGCGTCAGTTTTGATCTGCTTCAGGTGGCCAGCGGAGAGAATGTGACGCTGACCGTCTCTAAGGATAATGCAGCAGCCGTTTCTGCTGTGCAAAGCTTTGTCGATTCCTTCAACGGCGTTCTGCAGTTCATTGATGACAATTCAAAATACAACGCAGATACGAACCAGGGCGGCGTCTTTCTGGGTAACCAGAGTTCTTCCAGAATCACGCAGACTTTGCGAAACACGGTGCAGACCGTGTTACCGGGCGCGAATCCTCTGGCCAATCGTCTGTCATCGGTAGGCATCACGTTCAACAATTCCGGCCGACTGGTGCTGGATAAGGCTAAGCTTGAAAATACGCTCAGCGGAAACGTGGAAGGTGTCGACGCCGAAGATGTGAAGAAGCTTTTCGCATTTGGCGGCGAATCAACAAATTCGGGCATTTCGTTTGGCTTGGGCAGCTCACGAACAAAAGCCCCTGCCGGCGGCGTCGGAATAAATATCAGTCAGGCGGCTGAGCAGGCCACGCTGACCGGTGGCACAACACTTGACGCGTCCACCGTGATCACGTCTGCCAATCGAACTTTGCAGCTGACATTGGATGGTAAAACAGCGACCGTCAGCCTGAGCGAAGGAACATACACGACCCAGGAATTGGCCGATCATCTGGAGTCGGTCGTCAACGAATCGGCCGACCTTCCGGGTCGTACGATCAAGGTCGGTCTGTCCGGAAGTTCCCTGCAGCTGACTTCCGAAAGTTATGGCACGTCCTCCGGCCTGACCATCGTTAATGGTACAGCTGTCAGCGCACTTGGACTAACCAACGGGCAGACGGACGGTGGGCGCGATGTTGTCGGTAATTTCGTCGTCGATGGAAAGACGGAAGTGGCGGTTGGACGCGGTCGAATTCTTTCTGGGGATCCTGACAATGAAAACACCGCCGACCTTCAGGTATCGGTCACGCTGTCGCCCGGACAGGTCACGGCAGGCGTTGAAGGAACAGTGACTGTCTCACGAGGACTGGCTTCATCGCTCGATCAGATGCTGAGCCAGATATTGAATTCCGAGACCGGGATTTTGACTTCCGTCGATGACAGCTACGACAGGCAGGTCGAAAGTGTTCAGCAATCCATCGATCGACAGAAGAAAATTTTTGATCTGCAGGAAGCCAGTATTCGAAAGCAGTTTCAGGGCCTTGAATCTGCGATCAGCCAGATGAATGCGACCAGCAGTTATCTGGGCGGCCAGCTGGCGAATCTTCCGAAGCTCAGCAGTAACTAACGGTAATCACAGAGAACATCCATGAATCCTCATCTGAAGTACAAGGCCGTCCAGTCTTATTCATGGACTCGTATCGACATGCTGATCCTGATTTATGATCAGGCCGTGGCGACCCTGAATGAAGGTGCACGACTGATTGAGCAAAGCAAACTGTCAGAATTGCCACCGGTCAATCTCAAGGCCCTGCGGATTCTTCTGGCTATTGCTGATGGACTCGATCTTGAAAAAGGTGACCTGCCAGCTCAGATTCTGCGTCTCGTCGTCTACGCACTCGATCAGATCAAGACGCAGTCCGCTGAATCGTGGAAATCTGCCGCCTCAGTGATGAACACTCTGCGCGAAGGCTTCGTGGAGATTCAGGATGAGGCGCGACAGGATGAGTACGAAGGACGGATCCCAGCGCTGGATGCTGTCGGTTAATCCATTCTCGGACAGTTGCACTTTCCGCCACCGCGACCAAATTCTGTTGCCGCGGCTCAACAGCGACATTGGACGGCATTGGGCCGGCTTGCATGTCTCAGACGTTTTGTCGCCGCTTGCTCTCGGACCTCGTGAGACGATGAAAGATTGACCTGAATTGCGAGGCATGCTACACCCCTTGCCAGTTCACAGTTCTGCATCGCCTTTTTCCAGGGCTCGTCAAAAATGAGTGAGTACAATCCGTTTGCTGCGCCTTCGGACTTTGGTGACATTACAACTGCTGACAAACCCTTTCGCGAGTACGGTGGGATTCGTCGCCTGCCCTATTTCGGTTACAGCTTTCTGGTGAACATCGTGACGCAGGGCATGCAGGCACTGGCCGCGGCGAATGACATGGTGCCACTGGCGTATGCGGCGATTCCTGTCAGTGTTGCTGGGGCACTCTATCTGACTTATCAGCGATGCAAGAACATCGGCATGAATCCCTGGTGGTGCCTTGGAATCATCGTCCCGCTGGTTAACATTTTTGTCGGCTTGCGATGCACGGCTTACCCCGAAGGATATGAAGATCACAAGACACTGGATGGACCAGCGAAGATCATCATCGGAATTTTCGTGGCTGCGATCGTACTCACCATCCTTGCGGTCGTTGGAGTGATTTTCTTCGCGGCCAGCGGCCGCTGATCACTGAACGTTGACACACGGCACACTGTGTTACTACGCAAGCGGATCGCTGGCGGGTTCTGCTTCGGCAATCCTGTTGCGTGCGTGGTCGGACCACGGGCCTCGCGAATCATGCTGCAGGTATTGTTTCCAATACTTGATAGCTTCGTTCGCTCGTGAAGTCTGTTCCAGCAGCTGCGCGTAATGCAGCAGTGCGTCAGGATTGGACGGATGGATGGAAATAGCCGTTATCAGCGACTGCTCAGCAAGATCCCATTGATGTTGTTCTGACTGCAGACAGCCGAGCTGCGTCCACGCCTCGATAAAATCGGGCGCCGATTCAATCGCGCAGTAATAGCGTTCGATCGCCGCATCAGCGCGACCGGCTCTGTACAATGCGTCGGCCAGATGAAAGTTCACATCGGCGGGATCCGGAAACACGTCCAAGCTGTCGTCACCGGGCAGACTGATCCCGATGCGGGCCGCGTTCTGCTCCGAAGCCAGCAGACTCAGCCCATTCCGAAAGGCATTGATCGCTGATTCAAACTCGGACTCCTCAGTCAGCCGGCAGCCTTCATGAAACCACTCTTCCGCGTTCCAGTCCGTCATCCTCCGCTCTTCCAGCATCGGCCTTGCGGAGGAGAATGGCAAAGAAACGGGGTGCTCATCATCGTCTTCGGAATCCTCGTGAGAATGTTGCTCTGAGGCCAGTTCGGAAGACGCATTCAAACCTGTGGGCGATTCGGCAAAATCGAAATCCAGAAGTCGCTGGCCCGTGCGAGGATTCAGCACGCCCCGTTCGTCTCGCATCAGAATTTTTTCATCCTGCACAAGAAGATTCAGCTGCGCGATGGATCGATCTGTTCCGGCAATCGTAAGACTCAGTTCCGCCAGGCTTTTCTCCAGCCTCTCAGACGACACACCCTGCTCCAGCAAAGAAGCCAGACGCCTCGCGCCGGCCACCTCGCGGTAGTCGAAATAAGGAAGTCGACACACGCGTCGCACAGGTTTGATCAAGCCCAGGCGAGCCCAGCGGCGAATGATACGGACGGGAATATCGAGCAATCGACTGAGCATCGCCGGTGTGTGAGCCCGCCGAATTTCTTCTCGATGGTCGTCCAGCCCCAAAAGCTGCAACCAATCAGATTCCGCCACAATCCGAACTTCAGAGCCGTCAGCAATCAACTGCATCACCTGCTGCAGTTTCTGCGAAGCGCCACCATCTTCTTCAAGCGGCCAGCCTTCTTCTCCTATCACGAGCATCGTCGTGGAACCACTGACTGAATGCGTCGCGCGGCCACCGTAATCTTCCACCATTCGAATGGCGTCGCGATGAACCATGGATGCCAGTGTCCCGGTGAAGGTGACTGTTTCCCCGGACAGGGGCAATGAACTGACCGCCGGCCCTGCGGGTGCCAAAGACTCGGCGACCAACGGCGGGAATCCCGGACCTGATTCATTTGCCGCACTGGATTCATTCAATGGAGGCGACACGGTGGCTCCAGGAGTTTTTTGATTGCGATTCGTCACCGGGCAACTTTGCGTCTTGAATTTGTTCTACTATGTTTGCGGACCATCTGGACCGCAGTCAGTCGCACGGTTTTGAACAGGAGAAACGCAGGAAAGATTACCTGCCAGCCTTCCGGCTTCTCAAATTCTGTTCTCACGGCTGGGGTTTGCATCAGTCGATGAAAACCGGTGGCCGCAAGTTTCGCAGATCGGAAACTGTGACTGTTTTGCTCGAAGATACCGTCGAAAAAAGGTGATGGGTAGCAATCGGGCGTTCTACTGCTATAAGTGAGCAAAGTCTTAAGAAGATCCACGAACTCCGCAAAAACACGGTGAATTTTCAGCGTTTTTGCGGTTCTGACTTGAATGCTCCATGTTTTTGGATCTCACTACCGAAACGTCCGGTCGTTTCGTTGTTGACCATGTGATCCACCACCGATTAAGAAGCTGAAGGTTCTGGGAATGTCCGCTCTCCAGTCATCTGACCCGTCCATCTGGAATGCTCTTGTTCAGGAACGTCGCCGCCAGGTAGAAGGGCTCGAATTAATTGCGTCCGAGAACTACACCAGTGCTGCGATTATGGAAATCGCCGGCACTGTTTTGACAAACAAGTATGCCGAGGGTTATCCGGGCAAGCGATACTACGGCGGCTGCGAAAACGTCGACGTGGTAGAGAACATTGCTCGTGATCGCGCTCTGGAATTGTTCGGAGCGGAGCACGCCAACGTACAGCCTCACGCGGGTTCGCAGG
The DNA here is from genome assembly GCA_003669615.1 of Planctomycetota bacterium. Lineage (GTDB taxonomy): Bacteria > Planctomycetota > Planctomycetia > Planctomycetales > Planctomycetaceae > SXXK01. The sequence goes on along the minus strand of QWOO01000196.1, from coordinate 231 downwards.
CCAATATGGCCGCTTACATGAGCGTGCTGAATCCCGGCGACACAATCCTCGCCATGAACCTCGCTCACGGCGGCCACTTGACTCACGGCATGCATCTGAATTTCAGCGGCAAGTTGTACAACGCCATTCATTACGGAGTGCGTGAATCCGATCATCGAATCGACTTTGATCAGGTGGCGTCTTTGGCGAAGGAACACAAGCCAAAGATGATCATCGCGGGTGCCAGCGCGT
>QWOO01000036.1 GCA_003669615.1 Planctomycetota bacterium | reverse complement strand
TCTTCGGCTTTCTTGGCGACGTCCTGAAACGGCAGCCTGACCCGCAGCGGTCCCATCGGCGTAATGCCTGCGGATTCGATCAGTCGTCCGATTCAGAATTCTCAAATAGATACCGAACCGTCACGGGGTTTCTGCGGCCCCGGGCAGTTTTGAGTCCAGATCAGGGATGTGATTTCCAGCTCAGTCTGCGTCACACTCCACCCGGAAGGGATTCCGGCGAATTCAGCCAGATCATAACGACCGGAAATCGTTGGATCTTAGGCCAGAACTCTTCCCACGGTTTCTCTGTCTCAACAGGACTGATCAGAGTTTCGTGTTCTCTCAAGGTTTGTCCCCGATGCTGCGACTCTATCCTCGTAAGTCTTCCGGTATGCCCAATGCGTTCGCGACGCTGATCTCCGCGATCAGTCTGACAGTCATTCTTGGCAGCTTCGATCCCGCTCCAGCGGGGGAAGATCTGTCACCAGTTGGCGTTCTGCCACCAGCCCCGATGGAAGTGCCTCTGCCCGTTGATTCTATCGCCGACAGTTCGGCCCCTGCGGATTCTTCTGCCGCTCCCTCCGACGGCGGTGCTCCACCTGCCGCTCAAAAGCCAGCCGGTGGCATGGTTCTGGACAATCACGACGCTCTCAAGTTCTCATTACTGATGCTTCAGGATGGTTGCCGGTTCATTGAAAACGTAGATTCCTACTCCACCCTGTTCAGCAAGCAGGAGAGAATTCAGGGTGATCTGGGTGATGTGCAAAACATCGAAATGAAAGTGATGCACTCGCCGAATTTCAGCATCTACATGAAATGGAAGAATGGGGATACCGGTCGACAGCTGTTGTTCAATGACTCTTACGACGATAAAAAGATGGTCGTGAAACTGGGTGGTCTGAAGGGTCGCCTGCTGCCATCCATCAAACTGGAACCATCAAGCCCGGAAGCCATGGCTCAGGCTCGATATCCCGTGACAGAAGCCGGAGTTCACGGCATGCTGAAGCAGCTGGTTCACTATCGCCAGTTAGATCTGAAGAGTGGAGAAGGCAGTCGTTGTGTCCGCCTGGAAAACACAGTCTTTGACGAACGCGACTGCTACTGTTTTCTTTACGAATACGACGCTCCGAAATACAACGCAACGTATCGCAAGAGCCTGCTGCTGCTGGATGCTCGCTACCACATTCCTCTGCGAGTCATCAATCACACCTGGACAGAAGCCGCTGAAGGAATTACCGCCGCCGAACTGGATGCTCAGACGCTGATCGAAGACTATTCCTTTACACGCGTCGACTTCGGAACTCAGCTGGTTGGCGAAGACTTCAGCCGCGACAATCCCAAGTATCGGATGTAAAGTGTGACAGTCGACGGTGCTGACGCACTTTCGATTTTGTAAATCAAAAAGGCCGACATGTTCTCAAGGAACATGGCGGCCTTTTTTTTGGGTTGTTTGAATGGTCGAATGCCGCTTCAGCGAGCGCATGTAGCGTTTGCTGGCGGCAGTTCGACCTATCCCGGAATCATTGCGGTTTCATCATTCGACAGCGATTCAAAGTGTCGCAGGTTGAGTACTTCGCGATCTGTTTCATTCAGTTCTGCTGGTCCCTCAAGTGCGGGTCGTGCGAATTAGAGACAACGGTCACTTCTTACAGTGACCATGCCCGTCTGCGTGCAGTGTCAGATTGGCGTCATTGAACGGTTCGTATCACCATTCGCCAAGTTCCTGCTGCAGTTCGCACCACTTCTCTTCGACGTCCGCCAGTTCTTTGGTGACCGCTTCCAGCTGTGTGTGCAGTTCCATCGCTTTCTTTGCGTCGGAGGTTTTCATCATCTCCGCATTAAACGCCTTCTTCTGTTCATCCAGTTTTGCGATTGCCTTCTCGAGGTTTCGCAGAGTCTTACGCTGGGTATGAATATCTTTGGCTGCGGCCGGTTTGTCGATCTTCGAACCAGCGCCTTTGCCTGCCGGAGGAGTGGCCAGACGACCGGACGCTCGCTCACGTTCGCCGTCTTCGATTTCTTTGTTCACGTAGTAAATGTAGTCGTCGTACTTGCCGGCGTAGTTGCGTACCTGGCCATCACGCACTTCGATGATGTTGGTAGCAATGCGGCGGACGAAGTGACGATCGTGGCTCGTGAAGATTACAGTTCCCTTGTACGCAAGCAATGCTTCCGCAAGCGATTCCACGGTCTCCACATCCAGATGGTTGCCCGGTTCGTCGAGTATCAGGACGTTGTACGTGCCCAGCAGCAGTCCGGCCATGCACAAGCGAGCCCGCTCGCCCCCGGAGAGAACGCGGACCGGCTTCTTCGTGTGCCCGCCTTTAAACAAGAGCGATCCGGCGCAGGCGAGACAGTCCTGAGTGGTTGTGCCAGGCCGAGACTTATATTCGAGGTATTCCAAAACGGTTTGATCGGGCGGCAGCGTGGAATAAACGTGCTGAGCGTACACGCCGATCTCAGTGCCGTAGCCCCATTTCACTTTGCCTTCGACAGGCTTCAGCGAGTCCACGATTGTTCGCAGCAGTGTGGTCTTGCCCTGACCGTTATCACCCACAATCGCCGCACGATGCTGATGTTCAATTTCCAGTTCGATGCCACTGGCAACGGCTTTTCCGTCGTAGCCGATCGCCAGATCCATGCAGCGAAGAACTGGTCCCTGACGGGGCTCTACCTGCGGAGCGCGAATGTTCGCGGTCGGCAGATCGACTTCGATTTCCTGCAGCGTCAGTCGGTCCAGCTGCTTTTGCTTGGAACGCGCCTGACTGGCTCCGGTGGCACGTGCTTTGTTTTTATCGATAAATGTCTGAAGCTGTTTCTGCTTGGCCAATACGGACGAATTCGTGCGCTCCGCACGCTGTTTTTCTTCTTCGGCCTGCTGCATGTATCCAGCAATCTTGCCGTTGTACATCGTCAGCTTGCCGCGGTTCACATCGAGCGTGTGCGAGCATGTGGCCGTCAGGAATTCACGATCGTGCGAGACCACAAGGCAGGCAGCCGGGAAGTGACGCAGGAAGTGTTCCAGCAGAATCTGAGTGCGCAGGTCGAGAAAGTTTGTAGGTTCGTCCAGCATGAGCAGGTTAGGATCATGCAGCAGCAGTGCCGCCAACTTGACGCGAGTCTGCCATCCGCCGGACAGTCCCGCCACGGGACCATTCAGGTACTGACCCTTCAGTTCGAACTCGGCCGCCACTTCGCCGCATTTCCAGTCCGGCGCTCCGCTGTCGCGGATGAGAAAATCCATGGCGGATTCGCCCGGCTGAAACGGATCGTGCTGACGCAGGTAGCCGACTCGCAGATTTGGTGAACGCATCACCGTGCCGCTGTCCAGCTCTTCTTCACCCAGAAGAATTCGCAGCAGCGTGGACTTGCCGGCCCCGTTGCGTCCGATAAACCCGTACTTCACATCTTCGTAAAGCGTAACGCTGGCTCCGTCGAGCAGCATCTGGTCGCCGTAACTTTTAACGCCGTCGGTGAGTTGCAGAAGAACAGACATGGAGAGTGAAGGAACCTGTGAATTCGTTGAAATGCGTTCGTGAAACGCGACGTTTACCCGCCCGCAGGAATCCCATCAAGCACCAGTCGCCGCTTTTCCCGTCATCGAGCCAATTTGGCCCTCTTTCAGGCCTCATTCGCGCAACGCGGGCCCCGCATCGACTCGTGGAATCTACGCGTTTCATCCTGGATTCAGGAGCTGCTGCGGAATTCTGTGTGTAAAGCGTTCATAACCCCACCTTTGATCTTCTCGAGACCTCTGGAAGATTCCAATCAGTCGGGCAGATATTTTATTTCGCCTTTCACCAGTCTTGACGGTCTTCGCTCTCGCGTTTTGAAGCTGCGCTTTTGCCGCTATCCCAACCCGACGCGTCAGCGAGGAATTGTGTTTTTACCGTTCCGCAGTGTTTGCGTAGATCCCTCACTAACGCTTCGGGTTGTGATAAAGTCCTCTGTTTTCGCACCCCGCAGCACAGCCGTTTGAAACACTCGACTTCAAAAAATCGTTTCCGGCAGTCACAATGGAACATCACGTTCGCACATCGTACGACACGCGTCGCACGTTCGGGTTTCTTTTTCCTTCAGTACGGAACTGACGCATGCCATTGCTGACTTTGCTTCGGCAGGGAAATCCACTCGCGAATGCGGACCACCAGCGCGAAATCCTGGAAATGCCGGGCGATGGCGCGCTGCCGATGTTTCACAAGACGCTTCACGAACACGGCGTGGCGGACTTGAAACGCAGGAAGGTGACGACGCTGCAGGTGAACGTGGGCAAGCTCTGCAATCAAACGTGCCGCCACTGTCATGTCGATGCGGGACCCGATCGTCGAGAGCTGATGACGCAAGAAACTTTTGAGCACTGTCTGCGGCTGATCCGGGACTTCGAAGTGGAGACGGTCGACATCACCGGCGGTGCTCCTGAAATGAATCCTCATTTCATGTGGTTCGTCACCGAGATCAGAAAGCTGGGTCGACACGTCATCGATCGCTGCAATTTGACGATCCTCACTGTGCCGGGATTTACGCACTTCCCTCTGTTCCTCGCAGAGCAGGAAGTGGAAATCGTGGCGTCGCTGCCGTGTTATCTGGAGCAGAATTGTGACAGCCAACGCGGTTCCGGAGTGTTTGAAAAATCTATTCGTGCGCTACAGCGTTTGAACGAACTGGGCTACGGAGTCGAAGGCAGTTCGCTGCGGCTTTCGCTGGTTTACAATCCGACCGGGCTGTCTCTGCCTCCGAATCAGCAAAAGCTGGAGCAAAGTTATCGCAACCAATTGAGGGCTCGATTTGGAATTGAATTTCAACAGCTCTATACGATCACGAACATGCCCATCAGTCGGTTCCTGGACGACCTGCTCGCCAGTGAACGCTACCATGAATACATGTCGTTGCTCGCGCGATCTTTCAATCCGAGCACCATCGACGGTCTAATGTGCCGCTCGACGTTGTCCGTGGATTGGGAAGGATTTCTATACGACTGTGACTTCAATCAAATGCTGAACCTTGCGACGCATCATGAGACTCGCCTGCATGTCAGCAGTGTGAGACTTGATCAACTGGAAAATCACCCGATCGCAGTCGGTCGACATTGCTTTGGATGCACGGCGGGCGCTGGGTCCAGCTGTCAGGGAGCATTGACAGGCTAAGGTCCTGCGTGCGAGTTGCTTCGTCCGTTTCGCAATTGAGATTTCGCAGGCCATGCCAGCTACTGACTGCATCATCATCATGGCTCGCTACCCATCCGCGGGGACCGCAAAGACGCGGCTGATACCCGCGTTGGGCGCAGTGAAAGCGGCCGCTCTGCACGAGCACCTCGTCAGGCACACTCTGCAAACCATGCAGCGTTTTCAGAAAACTCAACCGTGCGAACTGCGAGTGCATTTTGCCGGCGGTGATGCGGCGTCCATGCACTCTCTTTTCGGACCGGGATTTTCGTGTCTGCCGCAGTTCGGCGAGTCGCTCGGCGATCGCATTGTTCACGCCGTGAATGCCGCGTTTCAGGAAGGTATGCGAAGAGTCGTTGTCATTGGCACCGACTGTCCCGCGCTGACGGAATTGCACATGCAGCAGGCGTTTGACAGTCTGGTACCGAATGTGATCGCGCTCGGACCTGCATGCGATGGCGGTTACTATTTGGTGGGCATGAGCGCCTGCAGGCCGGAACTTTTTAGTGATATTTCCTGGGGCACAGACTGTGTCTATCAGCAGACTGTTGCCAACGCGAAACGGGCTGGATTGACTGTGAGAGCATTGCCAGTGCTCTCGGATATCGATCACCCGGAAGATCTGATCCAGTGCAGAAAGGCGAACGACGGAATGGTCGGAATTCTTCCTTCGATCAGTCCTTCACTTCTGTCCGTCATCATTCCGACCCTGAATGAAGAGTCGATGATTGGACCGTTGCTGGAGGATCTGAAACGATTGGACAGCATTGAAGTGATCGTCGCCGACGGCGGCAGTGTCGATCGCACGCGTGAAGTCGCGACCGCCGCTGGTGCCACGGTCGTCATGTGTAACAAGGGACGCGGTCGGCAGATGAACGCAGGCGCGGCGATGGCCAGCGGCGATGTATTTTTGTTTGTGCACGCCGACGCGATTCTGCCCGAAGAATTCTACAAAACCGTTCGCGATATCCTCAGCGATCCCGGAAACGCCGGCGGTGCGTTTCGGCTGAGTCTGAAAGACAATCAACGGCTGCTGAGGCTGGTGGAGTTTGGGGCCAACCTGCGATCCCGCTGGTTTCAACTTCCTTATGGAGATCAGGCGATCTTCGTCCGCGCGGCCACGTTTTTTCAAATGGACGGCTTTCGCAACTGGCCACTGATGGAGGATTACGACTTCTGCCAGCGTCTTCGATCTCAGGGAAGAATCCAGCTGGCTTCGCAGGCGATTCAGGTGTCGGCTCGCCGCTGGAAGCAGATGGGGATCATTCGCACGACGTTGATCAACCAGCTGTGCGTCGCCGGTTTTCGGCTTGGAGTTTCTCCGGAAACACTGCACCGGCTTTATGTGCGAACGCGAAAGTCCATGAGCCGCACGTCACCGCAGAGACCTGGATAGAATTTGCCGCCAGGGAGCGTCGAGCGTGGCAGCGGTGCGGGATAGTGCCCCGTGACGCATGCCACCAGCGTTGATGGCATCACGCCGGCGTTGATGGGCTCACACTTGGGACGTCTGCAGCGTTTTAGATTCCATTCAGTGGGTCACTAAAGTAATGCAGATTGAATCCCGGCTCGCAACAGCGCGCGAGCGGCGTCAGGCGGATACGGACTTCGCGTTTGCTGGAGCTGTGTTAATTCCCTCAGGTACAGAAGTGACGAGACGATCGAAGATGGGAGATGTCATCAGCGTCGTCACGATCGCCATCACGACGAGCATGGCAAACAGCTCGTCCGAAATCAGGCCTCGTTCGCGGCCGATGTTGATGATGATGAGTTCCATCATGCCTCGAGCGTTCATCAGGATACCGATTCCGACGGCTTCTCTGTTCGGAATGCCAGTCGCTCGAGCTGCCAGCCAGCAGGCGATCCCTTTTCCCGCAACGGCTGTCGTCAGAACCAGCAGACATAGGGCCCAGTCGCTGCCAGAATTCAGCAGGCCGATTCGCGTATTCAAACCGCTGAATGTAAAGAACAGAGGCAGCAGAACAGTCACCGTGAGTGGATGAATCTTCGCGATTGCATCACGCGTCATGATGCCGCGGGGAATAATCGTGCCAATCACAAACGCTCCGAACACCGCATGCAGACCAATCAGATCCGTCACATAAGAGGCCAGCGACATCAGAACAATGCAGGTGATGAACCCGGCATCGGATAACAAACCGTCGGCGGTGACTCGTTGCTCAAGCCTGGCGAACACAGGCTTGAGAATGAAAGCGGCGACAAGAACAAAGACGGCACCACCACCGATATTCGCCACCACCCCGGCCGGATTATTTTCAATGCTCGCCAGCACAAACGCCAAAAGGCACCATGCCGAGGCGTCGTCTAAAGCGCCTGCTCCGATAGCGACAGTGCCGATACGAGTTCCTGTCAGTCCCCGATGATGAATGATTCGCGCCAGCATGGGGAATGCGGTGATGCACATGGATGCGCCCAGAAACATGGCCGATTCCCACAGACCTGTGCCCGCGGGAAACAGGCTGGTGTATCGGAAGAAGTACCATCCCAGCGCAAGGCTCAGTGCAAACGGGCAAACCATTCCGGCCACCGAGACTGCGACCGCGCTTTTCCACTGCGTCTGGACAATATCGATCCGGAACTCCATCCCGACGATAAACATATACAGAGCAAGGCCCAGTTGTGACACTGGGAAGAGGTAGCTCTGCGTGTCGCGAGCCGTCTGGTCCCAGGGAAACAAGGCCTGCTGAAAGTCGGGAAAGAACAGACCCAACAGCGATGGGCCCAGGCAAACGCCGGCAATCATTTCTGCCACAACCTGGGGCTGGCCAAACCGTGCGGCAATGATCCCTACGACTCGACACGCGAACAGAATCACAGCAATCTGCAGGAAGAATTGAATCGCCAGCGCGCTGTTGCTCATGGAGTACTATCCAGAAAAAAAAAGCCTCGAAGATTGCTCCTCAAGGCTTCTTAAACTCAACACGTTTGTGCCAAGGAGGCGTCGTCTCCAAGCCTTGACAGAGCCCTAGTTCAGGGTCGTCTGGCCTGGCTTCCAGTTACATGGGCACAACTTGTCAGTCTGCAATGCGTCGAGCACTCGCAGAACTTCGTCTACGTTTCGACCGACGCCCAGATCGTGAACAGCCAACCAGCGCAGAACACCGGTCGGGTCAATCAGATAGACGCCGCGGTAAGCGATGCCTTTGCCGCAATCCAGAACGTCATAAGCTTCAGACAGTTGATGATTCGTGTCGCCAATCATCAGGTGCTTTAGCTGACCGAGTTCCTTGTGAGAGTCGCACCATCCCTTGTGGGAAAATACGCTGTCAGTGCTGGCGGTCAAAACAACGGTCGACCGATCTCCGAAGTCGCCCAGAGCTTTGTCGAATGCAATGATTTCTGTTGGGCAGACGAAAGTGAAGTCCAGCGGATAGAAGTACAGGCAAACCCATTTGCCGGCATAGTCGGCCAACTTCAGGTCCTGAAACTGCTTGTCTGTGTTGTCTTTCGTACGGTCATAAGCCTGCAATGCAAGGTCCAGCCCTGGTGCCGGCTGCCCAATTCGTACACCCATGATAAATCCCTCAGTCGATTACTTTTTGAAACTCAGCCTGCATCAAACCTGCCTGCAGACGAAACGTTGTGCCGTGACGAAGCCAGAGTATAGACCTGCCCGCAAGTGATTCAAGCGGGTGCAAGTTTGAAGCTGCAATTGACAAACTATATTCGTCGAGCTGCTGCTGCGGCACTTCCGCCCCGTCTTTTGGCATCCTGAACGCCGCAATCCGACCACGTTTGTCCGGCCGTACAGTGCCGTACAGTGCCGTACAGTATTATGAGACCAATAAAAAACCCGCGAGATGGCTCGCGGGTTTGTGAACTTCAGGTGCCGCACACAGTTCTTTCGAATCAGGTGCTCCCTATTTTGGGTCTGAACTAATGTCCGGCGACCGCAGAGATGCCTTCCAGGAATCCCTGAAGCTGGCGGCTGCGAACCGGATGCTGAAGTTTGCGAACCGCTTTAGCTTCAATCTGGCGAACTCGCTCGCGAGTCACCTTGAAGATGCGTCCCACTTCTTCCAGCGTGTAGGTATAACCGTCGCCCAAACCGTAACGCAGTTTGATGATCTCACGTTCACGATAGGTCAAAGTTTTGAGGACAACGTCGATCTTGTCCTTCAGCATTTCGGAAGCCGCGTTGCTGACCGGACTGTCGGTGCTGCGGTCTTCGAGGAAGTCTCCGAAGGCGCTGTCGTCGCTTTCACCGATCGGCTTATCGAGACTGATCGGCTGGCGAGAAATTCGCATGACTCGACGAGCTTCGTCAATCGGCACGTTGGCCACTTCGGCCATTTCTTCTACGGTCGGTTCGCGACCAATTTCCTGAAGCAGCGTGCGAGCTGCCGCGCGAAGACGAGTCATCGTTTCGATCATGTGAACCGGCACGCGAATCGTCCGAGCCTGGTCAGCGATGGCACGAGTGATCGCCTGCCGAATCCACCATGTGGCGTAAGTCGAAAACTTGTAGCCTCGGCGATATTCGTACTTATCAACAGCACGCATCAGGCCGGTGTTACCTTCCTGAATCAGGTCCAGGAAAGTCATCCCGCGGTTGCGGTACTTTTTCGCGATAGAAACCACCAGACGGAGGTTGCCGCCCGAAAGATCTCGCATCGCCTTATCGTACTCAGCATGACGCTGCAAAATGCCCTGCATCTGGACGGCCATGGATTCGGGAGTTTCCCGAGTCAGCACGATCAGATCGTCAAGTTCCTTCTGCAGGTGTTTGCGTTCGTCGACCGCTGAGCTCAGATTTCGCAGGCTGGAAATCTGCTCATGCAGTTCCGTCATGCGATTGGAAATTTGTTCCAGACGCTTCATGCATGGCTGAAGACGCTGCGTTCGCAGGCTCAATTCTTCCAGCAGAGTCACACAGCGGCGACGGCGTTCCGCCAGAAGCTGTGATGTCTCGACACGTTCCGCGGCAGGCAGTTCGCCGGCCAGCTTCGCGTAGTCTTCAGCATCTCGCTTGCGGATGTTTTCGATCGTCGCCAAATTGAACGGCATACGTCCGAGGATCTGCTCCTTCTCGAGACTTTCCGTCATCGACACTTTGATTGTGCGATCGAACGGCAGTTCGCTGCGATGAACCTTTACCAGGGTTTCATGGCAGAAGTTCAAGGCGAACTCGTTCGTCAGCAGAGCGCGACGGAAACGGCGGCGTGTGACTTCGATCTGCTTGGCGAGAAAGATTTCTTCGTCGCGTTTCAGAAGAGGAATCTCGCCCATCTGCGTCAGATACATGCGGATCGGATCTTCGGTTCCGCGTGAATCGTCATCAATGCGGATATCCGGCTTGCGCTTCTTGCGGCCCGCAAGTGGTTCAGACGGAGTTTCCTTGATCGGATCCGGAACCAGCTGCATATTCAGCTCTTCCAGATAAACGATCAGGTGATCGAGAAACAAAGGGTCAGTCGCTTCGTTGGGCAGGTACGAATTGACTTGTGAGAAAAACAGGTGACCCTGCTTGATTCCTGTTTGGATCAGGTTTCGCAGGCTTTCGTCAAGGCATTGCATTTGAGTAGCTCCAGAGGAGTTCTTGTTCGACTGATACAATCGTTGTTGGAAACTTTTTCGCCGCGTCGTGAGCGACATTGCAGGCTCATCACCTGCCGCTCGTGTCATTATCCTTCCTGGCGGTGGGACCCGCCATTTTTCATTTTAGTTCCGAAGGATGTCCCATTTGACTTTGACGAAAATTGTAAAGTCGGCGGAGCGCGTCTTTTGTATCGTCGTCGAGTTTGCTCGCGGACGGTGCCGCCTGAGCTAAAAATTGTTTCGACACGAGGTTCAGTCGTTTTTCTCGCCGTTCCAGAATGGGTCCGAGAACCCTTTCCAGATGCGGTGGTGCTTTCGCTCCACCCTGTTCATGACCAGTCGGCTGATCGGTCATAAGTCGGAAAATTCCTTTCTCCTCTGCTGAATCCACGATGGCATTGATCAGACTCAGAAGATCTGAATCTGACTCCGCCGCAATGATCAGTCGTCCTAACTCGGGAAGATCTCCATCTTCCTTCCATACATCAATGCACAGATCCAGCAGCCGCTGGTGTCTCACATTTTCAAAATCATCCGCCCCGATGTGATGGCGAATGACGTCAATTGTTTCCGGACAAGTGAGTATGATTTCCAATACCTCACGTTCCGCACGTTCGAGAGCATTTTCGACTCGAGGTCTGAATTCGACAGGTTGCCTTTCGGCATCACGTCGGACAAAACCTCGCTTCTGTGTTTGCCCCCGCAAATCTTTCAATTGTTGGCGAGCCATCCGCTCATCCACCTGAACTCGCCCGCACACATTGCGAAGAATCATATCTTCGCGAATGGAACCGGCGATTCCCTGCGATGCCGCAAGAAACTCGACCATCTGATTCAACACCTGCTGCCGACCAGCAATCGTGGTGATGCTGACTCTCTTCAGAATCGACTGCAACTTGTATTCCCAGGCCTCACCGGCCGTGGCCGTTAACTTGTAGAAGTCTTCGGCTGAATGTTCCTCCAGGTAGTCCGCAGGATCCTTGCCCGATGGGACATTCAAAATTCGTAAATCCAAATCCTCCGCCAGAAACCTCGAGATCGATCGTTCTGCTGCGTCCTGACCGGCTTTGTCCGAGTCATAAACGATTACGACTTTCTCTGCGAACCGCCGTAGAAATCGCACATGTTCTTCTGTCATGGCTGTCCCAAGGGTGGCAACAGCGTTTGTGACTCCCGCCTGATGACAG
>QWOO01000320.1 GCA_003669615.1 Planctomycetota bacterium | reverse complement strand
TGGGGTGTCTGAAATTCTGCGAGCAACGCTGCCTGAAGTTTCGGGCCGACACCTTCGCACAGTGACAGAGCTGTCGCATAGAGCAGCTCGTCGGGTTGTTCGGCAGAGACCATAAAGAGTCAGCCCTTCGGCGAAATCGGACCGTTGAATCCGGGATCCTGCCAGGCGACAGAACCATCCTGAATCACTGCCACCAGCCTCACGTTATTCACATCGGCGTTGGCCAGTTCTGACCAGTCGGAAATCTCTGCGTGGACGGCTGCCAGCATTCCGGGAGGCACGGACAAAGATTTGTCCGCCAGCTGACACATGAGCTCGGCAATTCCTGGATTGTGTGCGACAACCATTACACACGAATCGTCAGCCTCGCATTCACGGATCATGGTCGACAGCAGAGTTCTTGCGGAGCTGTTGTAGAGGCTTTCCAGAGGAACCAGGATGGCGGACGGACAGAAATGTTGAGCGACAATTTCCGCTGTCTGCAGCGTCCGGTCGGCTGACGATGTCAGGATTCGATCACAGACGATGTTCGCGGCGTTCAGGCAAGTGCCCACCTGCGAAGCCGTTTCACAACCCTCCGCGGTCAGACGTCGACCGAAATCGCGCTGAATCCCCTCGGCATTCTGTGCCTCTGCATGCCGCATCAACAGGATCATCTTTGTCATACTTCAAAATCCTGACGGCCCGGCTTTCCAAAAGAGGCAGCAATGAATCCCTTCAGTGCCAAATCCCCATTCACCTGATGGCATTTCGTACCATATAGTGTGGTTCAAACGCAACGTTCGCCAGGCAGTTCTCTTTGATTTGCAAAAGGATTATTCATGTTGAATCGCCAGACGTATTACATCCGTGAACACGTGGGCTTTCTCAAGCTTTCCAACACGTATGACATTCTGGACCCGGAAACTCAGGAGCAGATTGGAATCGCCAAAGAGAAACCCGGAACGCTGGTGCAGGTTTTACGGTTTCTGATCGACAAGCGGATGCTGCCTACAAAAGTTTTCGTCTACGAAGGCACGGACAGTGAGAACGAAGCCAATCTGTTGTTTTCCATCTCGCGAGGAGTCACGCTGCTGAATTCCAGAGTCAACGTTCTGGACGAAAATGGTCAGGTCCTTGGGTGGTTCAAAAGCAAATTCTTTTCGCTCGGCGGCGCGTTTGGTGTCTTCGATGCCGCTGGCAACGAGATCGCGCTGCTGAAAGGAGACTGGAAGGGCCGCAACTTTCGATTCCTGGATTCCAATCAAAATGAAATTGGCAAGATCAATCAGCAGTGGGCCGGCTGGACCAAAGAAATGTTTACGTCCGCTGATCGCTACATCATCAGTCTGAATGAACAGCCATCGCCAGGAAAAGCCATTCTTCTGCTGGCGGCCGGTCTCGCTGTCGACACCGTGTTCAAAGAATCAAACTCCTGATCGCCATTGGAACCGGCGGATGCTTTTGTTGCTCTTCTTCGATCAATGCGGACGTTGCTATGGCGAGTGATCCCGTGAGTCTGCTGGCCGCCTTGATGCAGAATAAAGATCTGCCGCAGTCGAGGTACTGCCTTGTCAGCCGAGAGCGGATAGAATTCACCGCTGACATGCCCGCGCGAACAACAGCAGCGACATCGTCGGATGTCGCTGCTGTTGTTTCTCGCGGCATCCCATGGATCTCGGAAGAATGCTCGCTCCGCTGGCTGGGAGATCGACTGCTGTACTTCCCCGACGGGATTTCCGACCGGCGACGAATCAGCATCGTGTCCTCGCGATTGAGGCAGCGGCTGGATCAGGAAGTGTGGTGGTTTGATCTGCTGCGGACGTTAGTGCTTCAGAGCGATTCTCAGACCGAAACAATCGTAACAGTATCGCAGACAGCTGCCTGCGCCGCTGCGTTCCGTGCCGCACAACTGTTTGCCCGGCCTATCATTCACTTCAGCCTTCCGGACGATGTTGCTGGATCTCCGCCGTCCATGACGGAATGGATGCAAATGTGTCAGCAGCAGAATCCGGCTGATACGTCGGTCGTCGGGATTCCGGAAGTCTGCAGGGTGTTTGTTTCGCCTGAATGGTCCGGCAAGCCACTTCATTCGGATGCATGTCAGGCATCCGCGTTGCCTGGCAGCGAGCTTCCGTTGGGTGATCGAGTGCTGATAGCTGCCAGCAGTCGGATCTACACGCTGTCGGTTCGGCCGAAAGGTGTCGTCAGTCGTGTACTGGAATTGCTCCTGAATGACGCAGAACTGCGTGATCGACCGCTGCTGCTGGCTTGCAACGCTAACGGCGAATTGCCATCCGCTGCCGACAGTCTGCCGGCCGGCTGGGTTGCGTGGCTGCTGCAACCCTTCGCTTATGAATCAGCAGCATCTGAGCCCGCGACTTTTCCACACTCGTCTGCGTCACCGTCCGAAGGCTGTGCATCGGTCATTGAGATTGCGCCGAAAGCGGAGACATCCGCTTCAGACCCGGTGTGTGATTCGGACAATTGGTTGCTGCACTGGACGCGCGCGAAACTGGGACCGTGGCCGGGTGAGTCACACGATGATTTTCTGGACGCGATGATTCTGCAGACGGAGTCGGCCGACCATTCCGCGATGGCGACGTTACTCCGCATCATCTCTGATCGTCGCCTGGCAGCATCCTCGGAGGGAATTCGAGGCGGGCATGCGGTCGTGTCCTTCACCGCCGTCAGTTTGTCCGAGTTCCGCGATCGACGCGTCTTTCGAAACCATCGTCATCGGTTTGATTTTGAACCGTGGGGTATTGGGATCTGCAAAGCTGCCTTACTCGGGCTGGGTGCTCGGCCCGTGATCTATGGCCAGACGGGCGACTGGCTGAAATTGGGGCCGGATGAACGTTCCCTTTTTCAGAAAGCCACAGAAGCCGGAGCTACCAACAATTGTGCTGAACAGGAGTGGCGAGTTGTCGGCGACGTTGATCTTTCGCAATTGCCAGCCGACGCCATTTGTGTGTTCGTAGAGAATGTCGAGGCTGCTGCTGTCGTCGCGCGGCATACCGTGTGGAAAGTCATAGAGACGCCGCAACAGCCGAGAAGTTGAGACGATTTGTGGCATATCGGCAACAGTTGAAATCCTGCGAACGGCAGATAGGCGGTTGAGTTGTCTCGAGACTGTGTCACTATGACCTTCCTCAATCCCCGGGACGTTGTGCCCTCCTAACATTCTTCCTGCCAGTCAAAAGTCTACTTATGATAGTCGACCCTCAATCCTCCAACGTTTGTCAAATGCAATACACGGCACTGCGAGCCGCTTTTGTGACAACGCTGGACAGTTTGCTGAGATATTCCCTGGACCCCAGGGGCGCATCTGCGCGATCCAACGGCTTTTTAGCCTGCTTCCCAATGTTGAATGGCACGGCCCCGCAGATCCAGATGGAATGCCTGTTCAGCACCTGGAACCGGCTTCAGCAGCGTCCCGATGAGCCCTTGCAACTGCTTGATGACCTCATACTTTACGCAGCTTATGAATCGCTCGCACAATTGGCGGCAGGAAAGCCGAGCCAACCTCTTAGGGTCGTTATGAACGGTCCTATGGCCGTATCCAGGGATCAAGATCAGTGGCTTTACTCAAAAACGCGGTGCCTTCAGTTGGCCGATTCTCGAGCCGCCGGACCTCATTTTCTACGTGAATTGAGCGAAATTGAGGACCCAGGCCCTGGATACAATCCCGAATTTTCGGCCAACTGGCCGGAGCAGCGTGAGGAGATATTAAATCTCGTCGGACGCTGGGTGGCGCGGAAAGATGTGCTTTTGGGCACTGTCGGACTGCTGACCGACGACGAAAAAGATATCCTTCGGGCGTTTTTTGAGGAACATTCGGGCCTGGTGAGGTAAGAGGCCCTTCTTGGCGGCTATCATACGCCGTGCCGGGTGGCAAGCGTCCTGAACGGGAGATTGCCGGCAAGGTAATGATTAGAAGCAACTGGCTGATAAAATAAGGATCTGGTTTTATGGCGAAGAAGAAGGCAATCAAAAAGGCAGCTCGTCCTGATAAGACTGCTGCGAGGGCCTCGTCTGCGTCCAAGGTGGCTCGCAAGGTCGTCAAGAAGAAACCGGCTGCGAAACCAGTCGCTGCCAAGCCACCGGCCGCTCGAAAACCGATTCCAGCCCCGGCCCCAGCTCCGGCCCCTAAGCCGCCCGTTGTTAAAGTTCCCGTAGTTGTTGCTGAACCCGAACCGGAAAATCCGGCCCGTAAAAAAGGTGTTCGAAAGGCAACGATCACAACCGGCATTCGTGATGCCAAGCCAGTTCGGAAACTGGGTCGATCCAGAATCCCTGTCGATGCTCCTCTTGATGTTGTTTTCCAGAACGACCTGCAGGCAAAAGAAGCCTTCATGTTCCTCGGAATTCATTCCATCCGAGAACTGGAACAGTTCAATCCGGATGATCTTGTGCTCCGTCTGACCGGCCCTGCCAAGCTGACGGTTGGCCGCATTCGCAAAATCCTCGCCATGAACAATCGCTGTCTCACAGGCGATGAAGAATTCGCACTGGAGTTTCAGGAGCTGCTCAGCCGACCTCGCGAGTAGGCTCGAAAAACTAACCGTCTCCGGTTGACTAAAAGACCAACTTCACAGGACGAGCATTCATTGCTCGTCCTGTGTTCGTTTGCGGCCGTTGCTGATTGCCGCGAAACCGACTTTAAAGAACCGACAGTTCTTTCAGAGACTGCCGCAGTGATTCTGTCGTCGTGAAGAGCCGCGCATGGATTCCAAACGTCAAGGCTTTGTTGATGTAAGCCGCAATGTCATCCGTGTAGAAACATTCTTCCGGAGCACACTGAGCCTTTTCCAATGCCACTTCAAAGATGCGAGATTCGGGCTTGAGAGCGCCCGCTTCAAAAGAAGTGACGCGATCGTCCATCAGATCCAGCACGGTGTAGTGACGTTCGATAAACTGTATGTGAGTGATACTCGTGTTTGACAGCAGAACCAGCCGTTGTCCGGCCGCCTTCAGTTCGTGCAGCACTGGCACAATAGATTCATTCAGCCAGAAGATATCGGCCGCCGCATGACGCAGCCTGTCAATATCCAGACATGCACCGGACGCTTCGCAAAACTCGGCATGAAACTGTTCTTCCGTGATTTCCCCGCGCTCCAGCCTCCACTGTCGGCCATCATCCAGCAGGAAAGTTCGAGTTCGTTCGTAGTCCCAGCCACAAAGCGACGCAATGTTGCGGCACATTTTCTCGTGCGAGAAATTGACCAGCACATTGCCCATGTCAAAAAAACAGGTCTTGATTGGCATTGGTGATTCAGCAGCAAAAGAGGACTCAGCCAGCAGGCCGCGTCTCATGGCCTGCGTCAATGGAAGAATCGCACACTGTATTCTGAGTGCGTCCGGAAATGATCAGGGCGTCCGGAAATCATCAGGAACCCAGCGGTCGACTGATCACACCTTCTGTAGGACTGGAAGCTGTGGCGTAAAGCTTTCGAGGAATTCGTCCGGAAAGCACGGCATGGCGGCCGGCTTCGCACGCCTGCTTCATCGCCACTGCCATCCGCAGCGGATCCCGCGCACTGGCGATTGCCGTGTTCAGAAGGACGCCGTCGCAGCCAAGTTCCATCGCGAACGCCACATCACTTGCGGTGCCGACTCCTGCATCAATAATGACAGGGTAATCAGGATCGTTTTCTTTCAGGTATTCGAGGCAGATGCGGATACTGTTAGGGTTCAAAACACCCTGCCCACTGCCGATCGGGCTTCCTGCCGGCATCACGGACGTTGCCCCGGCCGCTTTCAGGCGGCGCGCGGTGATGGGATCATCCGACGTGTAACACAGAACCTGAAAGCCTTCATCGACAAGCTGTTTGCAGGCTTCCACAGTGGCAACCGGATCGGGAAGCAGCGTGCGAGTGTCGGCCAGCACTTCCAGTTTGACCCAGTCAGCTCCTGGATTTTCGAGCCCTCGCAGAATCTCGCGACCCAGGCGAGCCACTCGAACCGCATCTTCAGTGTTAAAACAGCCGGCGGTATTTGGAAGAATTGTGTATCGCTTAAGATCTATGAAATCCAGAATATTTCGACCGGCGGCGTCGACCAGCCGTTCGCGACGCACGGCCACGGTGATCACATCGGAACCACTGGCCTCCAGGCATTCCTGCATCAGCTCAAACGTGGCATACTTTCCGGTCCCCACAATCAGGCGGGACTTCAAAGTATGCGTGCCCAGCACCAGCGGCCTGTCAGGAGAAAGTGCAGTCATCTTCTTCAATGCTTTCGATATCTAAGTGCCAGGAAACGTGTGGCAGGTGTTTGCGACTTTTTCGGGATCAGAGGAAATGTGTCTTGCGTGATTGTGGCCGTATTCAGCGTGGAAAGTTGCTCTTCACGCCGGAACCATTTTATCAGCCGCCACCAACCAAAGTGACGACTTCGATTTTGTCGCCTGGCTTCAGTATGCAGCCCGCATGCAGTTCTCGAGGAACCACATCACGATTGCGTTCCACTGCGCAGTAGCGATTTTCTATTTTCAGATCGACGAGCAGCTGCGCGATGGTCCATGCCTCGGGGATCGTGCGAGCTTCTCCGTTCAGATGAATTTCCATGGTGATCATTTTCTCCGTGGCCTGCTGAGGCGTTTTGCCTTCAATGCCGGGCGTTCGCAGGGTTCATGTTCGAACGAGAAACTTGTGAAGTTGTTCGCTGGGATGCATCGTGGTGATTTCGGCGGAAATCCTGGCCGCTCGACCGGCAGCCCGATACGAACAGAAAAGAGATTGTACCTCGCCGGGGCCAGAAGTCATCTTTCGCGATTCGCCTGCCGCCTCATTCCTGCAAGATGCAGGATTGCAGACAAGGCTGAGCGGAATTCGGCGTTTCAGGATGTGCTTACAAGCCGCTTGAAAACACGCTACATTGCCGCAGTTCGCCTGAAATCGGCCGAAAGTTGACATTCCTCTCCCGCTCATTCGAGAACTGCCAGATGTACCGCAAGTCCGCTTTCACAGGCTTTATTACTTCCGGACTGTTGGCGATTTGCGTTGGTTGTCCAGCGCCCGCGAAAGTTTCGGAAAACAGTTATGCCACGGTCGAACGGGATACTTCGCCGCCGATGACGTTCCTCGATAAAGAAGCGCTGCAAAGCGGTACCGGGGTGATGGACGACGACGCGTCGCTGGAATTTCTGGAAACACCGTCCGGCCTGAAGTACCGAGTGCTGCGAAAATCCGATGGTCCCAAGCCGAAAGCTTCCAACACGGTGACCGTTAATTATCGCGGATGGCTCGACAGTGGCAAAGAATTTGACAGTTCATACAAACGAAATGAACCGATTTCGTTCCCTCTGAATGGCGTGATTCCGGGCTGGACCGAAGGCATGCAACTGATTGGAGAAGGCGGGATGATCGAACTTTGGATTCCGTCGAGACTCGGTTACGGTATCGAAGGATCAGGCGGCTCCGTGCCACCGAATGCAACGCTCCACTTCATCGTCGAACTAATCTCCGTCAGATAGTCACAAAGCATTAGTCCTGGCGGGCGGTTAGAGGCCTGTTCATGAACTGGTGGTGACTCGAAAGGTCCGTTTCCTGGTTCCTTATTGTGTTTCGGAGTCTGGATTGCTAATTTTTAGGTGCTATTGGTTACACGTGAGAACCTGCCGCTCCACCTACCCCTCTTTGTCCTGCCATGTTGCTCTCCCTTCCTAAAAACCAGGAACGTCGCTCATGCTGCCGTCGCTGGGGATCCTGTTTTGCTGTTCAGTCCTGAGCCATCAAACTCCGCGTCGTGGGTTTTGGTTCCAATGCGGAAGGAAGATGATCGCTCTTCTGGTCACATTGGCATCCGTCGGCGGTTTCACATCTGCTCATGCGGATGACCTGCTGCCAGCGGAAACGGAGATCTCCCAGGCGGTCGATCATTACATTCGCCAACACCTTTCCAAAGAAGGAATTGCAGCGGTTGGAATGGCGGACGATCTGACTTTGCAGCGTCGTACAACTCTGGATCTGGCGGGGCGAGTTCCCACTCCGATCGAGCAGCAGTGGTTTCTGAGTCAGCCGGAAGCCGACCGTCGCCGACTGCTTGTTGATCGACTCATGCAGCTGCCGGATTTCGATTTTCATCATCGCAACTGGCTTGATGAAACTCTGCTTCCCAATCAGCCGTACAATGATGAGTTCCGCAATTATCTGCTGACAGCCGTGCAGGGCCGGCGTTCCTGGGAAACGATGTTCCGCGAAATCATGAAGGCCGCAGGAACCGAGGCCCCGGAAAAAGGGGCCAACCATTTTTTAAGCAGTCGAGTCCGCGAACTGGATGACCTGACCAATGACACAGCGATCCTGTTTTTTGGCGTGAATATCAGCTGCGCCAAATGTCACGACCATCCACTGGTGGCCGACTGGAAGCAGGATCACTTTTATGGCATGCAGTCGTTCTTCAAAAGAACTTATCAGACTCGCAAGACAAATTCGCTTGCAGAACGACCGTTCGGCGAAGTGAAGTTTGCAACGGTCAGCGGTGAAAGCAAGCAGGCTTCCTTTATGTTTCTGACCGGCGATGTGGCGGCCGATCGAACGCCCCAGCCGGCAGAAGAAGAACGCAAGGCTCTTGAAGAGCGAGTTCGCAAGCTGGAACAGGATGACGTTGAAGCGGAAATTCTGATCCCCGAATTCCGGCCGCGTGATGAGCTTGTCGAACTGGCCCTGCATGACAGTAAAGATCGTTTCTTTGCCAGCAATATCGTGAATCGCGTCTGGGCTCGACTGCTGGGCACTGGAATTGTTGATCCACTCGACCAGATGCACAGCGGAAACTCGCCCAGCCACCCGCAGCTGCTGGAATGGCTGACCAATGATCTGGTCAGTCACGGCTATGACCTGCGGCGTTTGATTCAGGGGATCGTGCTGAGCGAAGCATACGGACGGTCGAGTGAATGGACGTCGGGTTCCGAACCACCCGCGGCCAGCACGTTTGCCATGGCTAAAACGCGACCGATGACTCCTCGCCAGCTGGGCGCGTCGCTGCATGTCGTCATTCGTAACACGTCGCAGTGGCCGGCGATTGAAAATTCAGACGAGTGGACCAATCGCCGCACGGAACTGGAGAATCAGGCGAATGGCTGGGTTCGCGAATTCGAACAGCCCGGAGAAAACTTCCAGATCGCCGTCGACGAAGCGCTCTTCTTCAGCAACAGCAACCGCATTCAGGACGACCTGCTCCGCGATTCCGACGATCGTTTGCTTGGACAGCTGAAGAAAGAAGAAGATCAAAGCAAAGCGATTGAACAGCTGTGGATGACCGTCCTGAACCGTTCGCTTCAGCCAGAAGAATTGTCTTCCGCAACGGCATGGGTGGATCGGGATCCGGCCCAAAAAGACGAAGCCAGACGTCAGTTGTTGTGGGCTCTGCTGGCAGGCCCGGAGTTCCGTTTTAATTATTAGATGCCTCAGGATTCGCAAGGTTTGTTGCTTCCTGAAGCCTGAATATTTATCGAAGGATTCTGCAATGAGTCACTTTTCATCACCCGGTCTTTGCGTGCCGTCACAGCACGCGGTTTCTCGCCGCGGCTTTCTGTCTGATGGTGCATTGCGCACTGCAGGGGCAGTCGGTGTGGCGGGTTGCTTTGCCGCTGATATGGGTCAGATTCATGCGCTGCGTTCTGAAGAAGTGGCCGCCGAACTGAAGAAGCAGGACAAGCGAGTCATCCTGCTCTGGCTGGCGGGTGGTGCCAGCCAGTTTGAAACGTGGGATCCGAAACCAGGAGCCAAAACGGGTGGTCCGTTCCGCGCGATCCAGACGAATGCGACAGGAGTTCACATCAGTGAGCTGCTGCCCGAGCTGTCACAGCGAATGCAGCATACCGCCATTATTCGTTCGCTCAACACGAAGATTGCCGATCACGGTGGTGGCGCCGATCTGATGGAAACCGGCCGCCTAAAAGACCCCAGCATTCTTTATCCCGACCTGGGGGCTGTTGTCGCTCGAGAGCTCGGCCGCCTGGAAAGCAAAGTGCCCGACTATGTTTCGCTTTACACATCCACCGAAGGCCGACGCAAAGGGACCAGCGGATTTTTAGGAGCCCGGTACGCTCCCATGTTTCTGTCGGAAAGCATGATTCCGCCAAACATTACTCGACTGGAAGCCGTCTCGGAAATCGATCACAAGGATCGCGCTGCACTCCGCGATGCGCTGGGACGACGATTCACCAGCTCACGTCGCAGTCACACTGTCGACAGTCAGAACTCGGCCTATCAGCGAGTTCAGGGATTAATGGCCAGCGCGGATTTATTCGACGTGTCCAAAGAACCGGCCGAGATGCAGGCACGTTACGGGCCTACTCAATTTGGTCAGCAGTGTCTGATTGCCCGGCGCCTGGTAGAAGCCGGTGTTCCATTTGTGAAGGTGGCTCGAGCCTGGTGGGACAGTCATGGACAGAATTTCGAAACGCATCAGGAACTATGTGCCGACCTGGATCATTGCATGTCAGTGCTTCTGGACGACCTGAATGAGCGCGGACTACTGAAAAATACTCTGGTCATCACGCTGGGCGAATTCGGCCGAACACCTCAGATTAATTCGAGTCTCGGGAGAGATCACTTCGCCAGTGCCTGGAGCTGCAGTCTGTCAGGTCTGGGAATTCGGGGCGGTGTTGCTTATGGCAAGACGGATCCTGAAGGCAACACAGTGGTCGAAGGCGAAGCGTCCGCCGGAGACCTGTTTGCCACCATCATGACAGCTCTGGGAATCGACTACAAACACGAGTATACGGTTGGTGCTCGACCTGTGCCTCTGGCAGACTTTGGATCGAAGCCAATTGCAGAAGTGCTGGCCTGAGTCATCTCAATCGCTGGTCGGCCGATGCGTCCCTGACAATAGAGACGTCACCTGACACAAGTGCCGACCAGTCTCTTTCAACTTTTCAAAATCCGCGTGCGACAGCAGTGAGAACAGTCATGATTCAGGAACAAACTCCCGCTGCTGCAGACACTCCGACACCCGCGGAAGCAACCGCGACTTCTCTGCCATCCGTCATCAAAGTGCAGAAAACCTTTTCGCTGCCCGGGATTGCATTTTGTTTGACCTCAGGCACCGAGAGCAGTCGAATTTACGCAGGACTGTCTGACTTTTCGATTTTGAAGGCCGACCTGTCGGCGGAAAAAATCGAGCCCGCGGTGATCGGCCCGGTGGCACATTCCAGCTACGTCACAGGTCTGGTGCGATGTGGAACAACCCTGGTCTCTGGCGGCTACGATTGCTCACTCATCTGGTGGAACGCCGACAGTGGCGAAGTCATTCGCAAGACTGAGGATGCTCATGCCCGCTGGATTCGGATGCTGGCCGTCAGCCCCGATCAGACACGCGTCGCCAGTGTCGCGGATGATATGAAAACAAAACTGTGGGACGCTGTCAGCGGCGAGTGTCTGGCCACGTGGGGCGACTACGAAGCGAAGACTCCGCACGGCTTCCCTTCCATGCTGTATGCGGTCACATTTTCACCGGATGGAAAGTGGCTGGCCACGGCAGATCGCACGGGGCGAGTTCTGGTGCGTGATGCAGCGACCGGTCAGATTGCCGCGACGATCGAAACGCCGGTCATGTACACGTGGGATCCCACGGCCCGTCGTCATTCTATCGGCGGAGTCCGTTCGCTCGCTTTTTCAAACGACTCGACTCAGCTGGCTGTCGGTGGCATGGGCAAAGTCGGAAATATCGACCACCTTGAAGGCGTCTCACGCATCGAAGTCTTTCGATGGCAGACAGGTGAGCGCCGGTTTGAAATCGAAGACACGAAGCACAAGGGCCTGGTGGAATCCCTGGAGTTCGGTCCGACCGATGCGTATCTCGTTTCGGCTGGCGGCGACAACACCGGGTTCATCAGCGTCTGGAACATGGCAGACGGGAAAATGCTGGCGCAGGATAAAGCGCCCATGCATGTCCACGATTTTACGCTCAACAGTGATGGTCGCTCCCTGACGGCAATTGGCCATCATCAAGGAGCGGTCGTCAATCTGTTTGACGCATAGACTGCTGT
>QWOO01000341.1 GCA_003669615.1 Planctomycetota bacterium | reverse complement strand
TTTCATACTTCTGGACTCCTGAGGAATTCGCTTCTTACCAAACCCGCGATTCGATCGCGGAGCAGGATAGTACACTCCACGGGTCAGCGTTTGAATTCTGCAGCCTGCCTCAACCGTGATCCGACCTGCATCATCACAATTGCAGCAAGCGTAACCAACATCACGTTCGACAAACCGATGCCCTGACAATGCGTTATGCGGACGTAAAAAAACGGCAGAACCCTTTCGAGTTCTGCCGTTGTGCAATGCCTGTTGAGCGATACAAAGAAAATGATGGCCGATTATGGCAGGTCCGTTGTGCCCATCAGGCAGCGATCCACTTCGCGAGCAACACCGCGACCTTCGTTGATGGCCCACACAACAAGACTCTGGCCTCGACGACAGTCGCCGGCGACAAACACTTTGGCGTTGGATGTCGTGTACTTTTCATGTTCGGCATCGAGCCAGCTCATTCCGCCGCGGCCTTCTTTGATCTTCACGCCCAGCTGATCAGCAACCGGATGTTCGGGGCCAAGAAATCCGAGAGCCAGGAAGACCAGATCTGCCGGATATTCCTTTTCGGTGCCCGGAATCGGCACGAACGGAGGCCCGCCTTCAGTCATCACCTGCCAGTCGACTTCGATCGTCTTGACAGCTTTGACGTTGCCGTGGCCGTCATCTACGAACTCAGCCGTTTGAATGCAGAACGCTCGCGGATCGTCTCCAAACTTCGCGGCCGCTTCTTCGTGACCGTAGTCGACTCGGAAAACACGCGGCCACTGAGGCCATGGATTGTTCGAAGATCGCTGCAACGGTGGCTTTTCGACGATTTCGAAATTCACAATCGACTTACAGCCATGGCGTACAGAAGTCCCCAAACAGTCGTTGCCGGTATCTCCACCGCCAATCACAACGACGTTCTTTCCCTTCGCACTGATGTAATTTCCATCAGCCAATTGGCTATCCAGCAGACTGCGAGTGTTGGGACGCAGGAAGTCCATCGCGTAGTGCACGCCCTTCAGGTCTCGCCCCGGAATAGGCAGATCGCGAGGCCGTGTTGAGCCGGTGGCAAGGACGACGGCATCGAAATCTTCCAGCAGCTGCGAAGCCGGAACGTCTTTGCCGACTGAGGTACTTGTGAAGAAGGTGATGCCTTCCTGCTCCATGATTCGCACGCGTCGATCCACGACGTCATGCTTGTCCAGCTTCATGTTCGGAATGCCGTACATCATCAGACCGCCGACTCGGTCATCGCGTTCGTAAACGGTGACCCAGTGGCCGGCTTTGTTCAGCTGAGCGGCCGCGGCCAGTCCGGCGGGACCTGATCCCACAACAGCAACCTTGCGGCCCGTGCGAACCTGAGGCGGTTCCGGAACGACCCAGCCCATTTCAAATGCATGATCAATGATCGAGCATTCGATGTTCTTGATCGTAACAGCCGGTTCAATTACGCTCAGGCAACACGAACCTTCACAAGGAGCCGGACAGACACGACCAGTGAACTCAGGAAAGTTATTGGTCTTATGAAGACGATCGAGCGCGTCCCGCCAGCGTCCCTGATAAACAAGATCGTTCCATTCCGGAATCAGATTGTTCACAGGACAACCGGACGCCATATTGGCCATCAGATCGCCGGTGTGGCAAAACGGAACACCACAGTCCATGCAGCGCGCGCCCTGAGTCTTCAGTTCAGACTCAGGCATATGCTCATGAATTTCTTTCCAATCCAGAATGCGCAGCAGAGGGTCGCGGTCTCTGGGAACCTGTCGAGCGAACTCCTTAAAGCCAGTCGGCTTACCCATGTTTCATTACTTTCGGTGCAATTGCGTTCGTCAAAGATTCTGCCGCAGCCACCATGCGCCATCAGCAGCAGAAACCACATGATAAAACTCAGATGCCACTGCATTCGAGCGAACGGCGGTCCGGCGTCAGATTTCCCGATAATTCCCCGCCAAACGCCGAAACACTGTACATAGGCACCGTCAAACTTCCGCTCGAAACCCCAGCAAGTGGGCCAGGGGGCAGTAGGGGGTTGTTGATTTAATGGATTTTCTCCACCCGAAGCGTCCGTTTTGAAGTTGCGCTTTTGCCACTATCCCAACCCGCTGAAAGCCCGCTCGCTGGCGCTTCGACTTTGTATAAACCCACAGCATCGCAGCGAAAGGCGATTGTTGGCTGCTTAAAACAGCTCGAAGAAGTTCGTCAGACTGCCGGACAGCTTTACGATAAAGCGAGCTGCATCGGCACCGTTCACAGCGCGATGGTCGTATGACAGCGACAGAGGCAGCATCAGGCGTTCGGCCACCTGGCCGTCTTCCAGAACGAGTTGATTAAGTCCTCGTGACATCCCCAGAATGGCCACTTCCGGATAGTTCACAATCGGAGTGAACGCCGTGCCGCCAATTCCGCCGAGGTTCGTAATCGTAAACGTCCCGCCCTGCATCTCTTCAGTCTTCAGCTTTCGATCGCGAGCACGTCCGGCGATGTCAGTCAGTTCCGCAGCGACCTGCAGGACGTTCTTCTGATCGCAGTTGCGGATCACAGGCACCACGAGACCATTCGGCGTATCGACCGCCACACCGATGTGATAGTACTGCTTTAGCACCAGTTCACCGGTGGCCATGTCGACGCTGGAATTGAAGTTCGGAAACATCTTCAGCGCACCCACAACGGCTTTGATCATGATGGCGGTCATCGTGATCTTGGGTGAGTTTGGGTTGGCTTTGACGTAGCGCTTACGAGCGGATTCCAGTTCCGTGATATCTGCCAGGTCGTGCTGTGTCACGTGCGGAATCGTGATCCATGCCGTGTGCAGGTTGGACGCTGCCATCCGGAAGATCTTGTTCATCGGCACTTTTTCAACCGGCCCGAACTTACTGAAGTCCGGCAGCGGTGCCGCCTGAACCATTCCATAACCAGGCCCTGATGCCGCTGCTGGGACAGCCGGCTGAGACATTCGTTCGCGAACAAACGCTTCCAGATCATCGATGGTGATACGTCCGCCAGTTGCGGTGCCTTTCACCTGCTTCAGGTTGACGCCCAGTTTGCGTGCCAGGCGACGAGTCGCCGGGCCGGCAGCTGCGGGCGGTCCGTCGGTCTTCGCAGCACCAACCTGCGCTGCTGTCGTTGCTGGTGCAGCCGCTGCCGGGGCCACCGCCGCTACAGGTGCGGATGTGGAAGCAGCAGGCGACGCAGAAACGGACGGTCCAGTCGGCGACGCTGGCGCAACTCCGGATGTCACACTGATCGTCAGCAGGACATCGCCGATCTGAACGGTCGTGCCCGGCTTAATGCTGATCGCTGTAATTGTCCCAGCGTAAGGGCATGTGATTTCGGCGACAGCTTTGTCGGTTTCGACTTCGCAAACAACAGCACCAGCGGCGATTGTGTCGCCGACTTTGACATTCACGGAAGCGATATCAACCTTGGTCACGCCTTCCGAAACTTCTGGCAGCTTGAATTCCATTGGTCCACTGCTGGCCGGTGCCGCAGCGGGAGCGGCTTTCGGAGTGGCTGGGGCAGCTGCTGCAGGCGCGGCAACGGGTGCAGCTGCCGGGGCTGGTGTGGCGGGGGCCGGTGCAGCGGCAGGAACTTCTGCTCCAGCTGACGCTTCAATCACAATCATCGGCTGACCGACTTTGATGCTGTCGCCTGTTTTGATCAGAACCTTTGAAATTCGGCCTGCGTGCGGACATGTGATTTCGGCAACGGCTTTATCCGTTTCGACTTCACAGATAATCGCACCCGCTTGAATGACGTCACCTTCTTTGACTCGCACTTCTGCAACGTCAACTGAGGTCACACCTTCAGACACTTCCGGCAGTTTGAATTCAAAGGACATAGGAGGCAGTTTTCAGTATTCGGTGTTCAGTTTTCAGTGAATCGCAAACGGGGTTTTACAGTTTCTGAACTTATGAGACTGGAATCTGAAGCAGCAGTCTGCTTCAGATTCCTGGTCCCCGTTCTTCAGACCATGCAGGCTTCTGACAGCCTCAGGCATTGAGTGGATTAACCTTCTCCGCATCAATTTCCAGCTGCTTCAATGCTTCCGGCAACTTCGATGCATCAAAGGCTCCCATGCGAGCCATTCCGCGAAGGGTCGCGTAGGCCGTGCATTCGCCGTCAATCTGGAAGTGACGTCGCAGTTCCGGACGCGTCTCACTGCGGCCAAATCCGTCTGTTCCCAGCACGATGTACTCGCCCGGAATCCATTCGCGAATCTGATCCGCAACCAGCCGCACGTTATCGCTGGTGGAGATAAACGGACCTGTGACACCATCCAGCATTTGCTCGAGATAACTCTGGCGAGCCGGCTGATCGGGATGCAGATCGTTCCAATGCTGACAGTCCATCGCGTTGCGACGCAGTTCGCTGTAGCTGGTCACGCTCCACACATCGCAGCCGATGCCGTACTTCTCTTTCAGGATCTCCTGAGCCCGCAGGGCTTCACGCAGAATCGTGCCGCTGCCGAACAATTGCGGACGATGTCGCTGACCGCTGGCACTGTCTGTGGAACGATAACGGTACATGCCGTTAATAATGCCTTCGCGAATGCCGTCCTGCTTTGGCATCGCCGGCTGAACGTAGGCTTCGTTGTAGACAGAAAGGTAATAGAAGATTTCTTCACCTTCCGCATACATCCGACGCAGACCGTCCTGCACAATCACAGCCAGTTCAAAGCCCCAGGCCGGATCGTAAGACCGCAGTGATGGAACGGTGGTGGCCATCAGCTGGCTGTGACCGTCTTCGTGCTGCAGACCTTCGCCATTCAGCGTTGTTCGTCCGGAAGTTCCTCCGCAGAGAAACCCCTTGCAGCGAGTATCCGCGGCGCACCAGATCAGGTCGCCGACTCGCTGGAAACCGAACATCGAATAGTAAACGTAGAACGGCACCATGTTCATGCCAAGGTTGGCATAGGCCGAACCAGCGGCGATGAAGGAGCTCATCGCACCCGCTTCGTTGATGCCTTCTTCCAGCAGCTGACCTTCCTTCGATTCCTTGTAGAACATGGCGGATTCGGAAAGCTTGTCGACCGGCTCGTACAGCTGGCCCTTGCTGGAATAAATCCCGATCTGCTTGAACAGACCTTCCATCCCGAACGTTCGAGCTTCGTCCGGAATGATCGGAACGACTCGCTTGCCAACGGACGGATGACGCACAAGTCCTCGCAGGATTGCACCCAAAGCGAAGGTCGTTGAACCTTCACCACCTTCGCTGCCGGCGAGCAAGGGCTTGCCGTCGAAAATCTTGTCGTCCAGCGACGGAACTTCCAGCTTTTCCGCACACTGCTGACGCACTGGAACGAAACCGCCCATCGCCGCGCGACGCTGATGCAGATACTTCATTTCCGGACTGTCCGGTTCTGGCTTGTAGAACGGCAGTTTGCCGATTTCTGCATCGCTGACCGGAATGTTGAAGCGCGTTCGGAAGGCCTTCAGCGCCTCTTCCGCAATCTTCTTCTGATTGTGGGCAACGTTCTGACCTTCGCCCGCGTCTCCCAGACCGTAACCTTTTACGGTCTTGGCAAGGATCACAGTCGGGGCTCCCTTGTGATTGACCGCTGCGTGATACGCCGCGTAAACCTTCTCGGGATCATGACCGCCACGGCGAATGGATTGCATCATCTGGTCAGACAGATGCTCCACCATCTTCAGTACTTCAGGATCCGCACCAAAGAAGTGCTGTCGGATATAGTCGCCATCCGACACGGTATATTTCTGGTACTGGCCGTCGACAACTTCACCCATCCGCTTGACGAGTTTTCCATCCACGTCGGCGTCGAGCAATGGATCCCAATCGGAACCCCAGACAACCTTAATCACGTTCCAGCCAGCACCGCGGAACGCTGCTTCCAGTTCCTGAATGATCTTACCGTTGCCTCGCACAGGCCCGTCGAGCCGCTGCAGGTTGCAGTTGATGACCCAGGTCAGGTTGTCCAGATTTTCGCGAGATGCCAGGGTCAACGCTCCGAGGGATTCCGGCTCGTCGCATTCGCCGTCGCCCAGATAAGCCCAGACGCGGGACTTGGATGTATCCAGCAGACCGCGGTGTTCCATGTATCGCAAAAAGCGAGCGTGATAGATCGAGCAGATCGGGCCGAGTCCCATTGAGACAGTCGGGAACTGCCAGAACGTTGGCATCAGCCACGGATGCGGGTAGCTGGAAAGACCAACTCCGGCCGGCAATTCGCGGCGGAAGTTCATCAACTGATCTTCGGAAAGGCGACCTTCCAGAAAAGCGCGAGAATACATCCCGGGCGACGCGTGGCCCTGAAAGTAGACCATGTCGCCGGTGTGAGTTTCATTCCGAGCATGGAAGAAATGATTCTGTGCCACTTCATACAGTGTCGCTGATGAAGCGAACGTCGAAATGTGCCCGCCGACGCCGTCGTAATACTTGTTCGCTCGCACAACCATCGCCATCGCGTTCCAGCGAACGATGTTCTTGATGCGGCGTTCCATTTCCCGGTTGCCCGGGAACTTCACCTGGTCGGTGTGATGAATCGTATTGATATACGGAGTGTTTGCTGTGAATGGCATTTTGACACCGCGGGCGTAGGCACGCTCCTGCAGGTGCACCAACAACTCCCGAAGTTTTTCCTCACCATATCGGTGAAGGATATCTTCCAGCGATTCGTACCATTCTTCGAGCTCGTCCGGAGCGATCCCAGAAACCTGATCAAGAACAGCCTGATCCAACATTCTTATCCCCACAGATGAAATTCAGCCAACAGGATCGATGAAAGGTGTGAGACATCGCTCACAAAGGCAACCGCTGCCGTCCCGAACGGAGGCTTTGGCTTGCCATAAAGTGCACCTAAAAAAGCGCGTACCGAGAACTCGCGGACCCATCCGATCGTAACGATTATGTCGAATGTTCCGGCTTCCGTTCTGAACCCACAAATTCGCAATCTGCTCGTAAACCGTGTCAGCCGCGGAGTTTTCGCAGATTCGGGCCTCAAGGGAAATCCCTTTCGGCAAATATTGCCGGTGGCCGGACAGCCTGCTCAGCTTGACCAAAAGCGGCGGATTGTAGGTTTCCTGCGTCTACCATTCAATGCGGCGACCAATGAGCCCCGGATTCTCTCGAAGAACGCAGCGATTGCGCAACCTGCAAGCCGTCCGCCGGATGGTAAGTTCCCGAATCCGCAACACATACCAGGCCCAAACGTCCGAGCAATTACCATCACGATTTCGCTGAGTTCCGCACTTCGTAATCCGCCACCATCTGCCTAACTTCCCTCAAAAAAGGATCCGACAGGCCTCCCACCAACACTAATCCCTCATGCTGGCCGACCGCGTAAACGTTCCGGCTTCCGCGGAACATGATTACCGCAACGCAAGCGCCAATGGCGACAGGTGCAACCATCCAACCCAGATCAGAGGCTTGCGAGGAGCCAGCCACCGCGGCGGTCATGCCCCCACACAACGTCAGAAAGACAGCCCCCCACCGCTTATGTCGCTCAAACAGTCGCCGCGACAAGTACCAATGAACCTCAACGGTTGGCCGGAAATAGAGGCTCATCGCCAGCATCAGAACCGCACCGGCCATCACCGCAGCCGCCACGACAGGTGAAATGGCAGAAGGAACGGCGGTCGTCCCCGCACGTGGCGCTCCGGAGGAAAAGTATTCGATGAGCGTTGGGAGTGCGGTGGTACATGAAAAAAACAGCAGCAAATTCCGAGGGATCACGAACCAGCGACTGGACCAACTTAGTCGACTAACGCGAGGAACCAGGTCATGTTTCTCTCCCGTGACCACGCAAATTTTGGGAAGGACCATCGTCCCAATTCCCGCAACCCACTGATCGTCGAAAAGAAATTCCGTGTCGGCCGCCAACAACGATGGGCTCGAATTCTCGCTCGGCGGCTCGTAAGGATTGATTGGCGGAACCCGGTCGGACATTTCACTTCTCACATTTACATCTCTCATGAACCACTCGGGAACTCTAACAAAACCGTAACGGGCCTCGTGAGAGTTCAAAATTACCTCCGAATTCCCGCGAATCCGGCTAAGGGCTGGCATTCATCTTCGCTCGACGATCCCGGAAACCCAAATCCCTGTGCGGCAATTTTGAGCTTTTATCGCGGTGACACGTGAAAATGGCAGTCGCTGCCAGGCCGCGAAATTGATGCCGACACAGACACGATCATGGATGAATGTCGAACTACTGCCAATTGACTGAAGAAGCAGGAAAGACAGTTTGTCTTGAATCACAAGTTCCCTTGTCTTGTCCCATTCAACCACGCCTCCTAGAATTCGGTATGCGATTCGCTTATCGAGGTTCGACGGTATTGGGGAAACCTTAGACTGTCATTCTGGCGGAGCGATTCAAAACAGTTGTTCCGGTTGTGATTTTTGTAGAGTTCCTGCCTAAATGGTCGGTGGGGTTTTTCTGAACCGAGCCAACTGGTTTGATTCAGAAAGCCGTTTCAACCCAACCGACTGCTGACGCTCGGCACAAACTTCGTCAGAAATCCGCCAGAATAACTCGATTGGGCGCTAGAGTTCAGGGAGGGGTTCCTGCAAAGCGGGGACCGTCAGAACGTAAAATTTTGTCTCATAGCGTTCTTTAACATGGCCATTCAGGTAAACCTGTCTGCGTCAGATTGAACCAGTCAAAACATGTGCCTGACTGTTTGTCAGGAGACATTTGGTTCCTGAGGCTTCGGCTTCAGGGCTTCAGAGAATATTCGAAAACGAGGAAGTCGAATGTACGAACGCTTCACAGATCGTGCCCGGAAAGTGATGCAGCTGGCCAACCAGGAGGCTCAGCGATTCAATCACGAGTACATTGGCACGGAACATATTCTGCTGGGACTGGTCAAGGAAGGTTCCGGAGTCGCAGCTAACGTGCTGAAGAACCTCGACGTGGATCTGCGAAAGATCCGGATTGAAGTCGAGAAGATTGTCCAGACTGGGCCGGACATGGTCACGATGGGCAAGCTGCCTCAGACGCCGCGTGCCAAGAAAGTCATCGAATACGCAATGGATGAGGCCCGAAACCTCAACCATAACTACGTCGGCACAGAGCATCTTCTGCTGGGTCTGCTGCGTGAGCAGGAAGGCGTGGCCGCTCAGGTATTAATGAACCTCGGGCTGAAGCTGGAAGATGTTCGTGATGAAGTTCTGAACCTGCTGGGTCATGGCATGGAATCGGCCGAGCCAGGTTCTGAAGAACGTGGCGGAGCAGCGGGTGCTGCTGGTGGCGCAGCCGCCAAGGGTGCCAGTCGCAGCAAGACTCCAGCTCTGGACAGCTTCGGTCGCGACCTGACCGAACTGGCAAAGCAGAAAAAGCTGGACCCGGTGATCGGACGCGAATCAGAAATCGAACGTGTCATTCAGATTCTTTGCCGACGCCAGAAGAACAATCCGGTACTGCTCGGCGAAGCGGGTGTGGGCAAGACTGCGATCGTCGAAGGCTTTGCTCAGATGGTTGTCGATGGACTCGTGCCAGACATTCTGGCAGACCGTAGAATCATCGTGCTTGACCTTGCCATGATGGTCGCGGGAACCAAGTATCGCGGTCAGTTCGAAGAACGCATCAAGGCAGTGATGAACGAAGTTCGTCGAGCCAAGAACACGATTCTGTTCATCGACGAATTGCATACGCTCGTGGGTGCTGGCGGTGCTGAAGGTGCCATCGACGCTTCTAACGTGCTGAAGCCAGCGTTGAGCCGTGGAGAAATCCAGTGTATCGGTGCCACGACACTGGACGAATACCGCAAGTACATCGAAAAAGATGCTGCTCTGGAACGACGATTCCAGACTGTGATGGTTGAACCGCCGTCGCCAAAGCAGGCTGTTGAAATTCTGCGAGGTCTTCGCGATCGCTACGAAGAACACCATCGCGTGCAGATCACCGATGACGCTCTTGAGACAGCGGTTGAGATGTCAACTCGTTACATCACAGCTCGTTGTCTGCCGGACAAGGCGATCGACGTCATCGATGAAGCGGGCGCTCGCGTCCGACTCAAATCGATGGTTCGTCCGCCAGACTTGAAAGAGCTGGAAGAAGAAATTCAGCGTCTGAACACCGCGAAAGAAGAAGCCGTCGCTGAACAGAAGTTCGAAAAGGCCGCTTCGTTCCGTGACCAGGCGGACAAGCTTCGCAAGAAGAAGGATCAACTGACCGAAGAATGGCGTGAGAAGTCTCGCCAGACTGACGGCGTCGTTGATGCCGAAGTGGTTGCGGAAGTTGTTGCCAAAATGACTGGCATTCCGCTGACGCGATTGTCCAGTGAAGATGCTGTTCGTCTGCTTCAGATGGAAGCTGAGCTGCACAAGCGAGTTATCAGTCAGGATCAGGCGATCACTCAGGTCTGTAAGGCCGTTCGACGAAGCCGAAGCGGTCTGAAGGATCCAAAGCGTCCGACGGGTGTGTTCCTGTTCTCCGGTCCGACAGGGGTTGGTAAGACTCTGTTGGCGAAGACACTGGCCGAATTCATGTTCGGTAACCAGGACGCGCTAATTCAGATCGACATGTCTGAGTACATGGAGAAGCACAACGTCAGCCGTCTGATCGGTGCTCCTCCGGGTTACGTGGGCTTTGAAGAAGGCGGTCAGTTGACGGAGAAGATTCGTCGCCGTCCGTACGCGGTTGTGCTGCTCGACGAAATCGAGAAGGCTCATCCGGACGTCTTCAACATGCTGCTGCAGATTATGGAAGAAGGTCATTTAACGGACAGCTTTGGCCGTCGAGTCGACTTCAAGAACGTTGTGTTGATCATGACAACAAACGCGGGAGCCAGCAAAATGGCTCACGGCGGAAACATGGGTCTGCACACATTGCGTGACCGGGACGTTGAAAAGTCTTACGAGGACATGAAGGTCAATCTGATGCATGAACTGCAGCGTCAGTTCAAGCCGGAATTCCTCGGTCGTCTGGACGAAGTCGTGGTCTTCCGCAAGCTGACTCGCGTCGAGCTGATGCAGATTGTGGATATCGAACTGGCCAAGGTTTACGATCGTCTGCAGGAACGCGGCAAGCGTCTCGTGCTGAGCGACGAAGCTCGCGGGTTCATCATCGACAAGGGCGAAGTGGATGACGGTCTCGACTACGGTGCTCGTCCGCTGCGTCGAAGCGTGGAACGATTCATCGAAGACCCACTCTCAGAAGAACTTCTGCGAGGCACCTTCGACGGTCAGAACGCGATTCACGTCAGTGTGAAAGAAGTGGGCGATCAGAAGCAACTGGAATTCAACGGCGGCATAGATGAACCTGCCGCACTGGAAGCGGAAGCCACTTCTGCATAGCGAAATGATGCTGGCGAGAAGGCTTACTTTCTCACCAGCACTTGACGAAATTTACGCAACCCTGCATCTTTTTGGACGCAGGGTTGTTTTATTTTTAAACACCAAACCTCTGGCGGTTCGCCGCTTCAACAGAACGCAAGAACAACATGACCGGATACACAGTTCACACGGGCGCATCCAAAAAATTCGTCAGCGGCTGGGACAAGGTATTTGCCAGCTCTGCAGAATCCGCCGCCAGCGGCAAAGCGAAAGCAAAGAAAGAGGCCAGTCCAAAGGCCAAACCCACCAAGGGCAAGAAGTCGAAGTAGATTCGTCGACGCGGCTCCTCGGCTGGGACATTCGATTCCGCCGAGATCGCTATTTCTCATTCACCTTCGGCAGCGCATTCGGATCAGCGAGTTCTGAGTCGAAGCTTCTTTTCGCGCCCGCTGGGACAAGTCGAACAGCTCGCACATCCATCACCGCGCCACCCGGTTTTTTCTGCGGGACGATGGCCAGTTGTGTCGTGTCGGCCTTCGTCAGCTGAACCGTCCCGATTGTTCGCCAGATGAAGTTCTGGAAGTGACCAGTTTCCTGCACGTCGAAACTCAACGTTTGATTTTCGATCTGCAACTGCACCTGACTGCCCCCGTGACCTTTTCCACAGCCCTGCAGAATATCGACTTCGTAAGCGCCAGCCTCGGCGACCTGCAGCTGCCATTGAGCCGTGTCTTTGGGATTGCTCCAATAGCCCACGGTATTCTTATTTGGCTGAGGCTCGAAGCGGAGATTTTCGCCCACGGTTTTCGCAAACTTCGCTGGCAGCAGAATGTTGTGCTCGGCATCGGGCTTCGCAATCACGGATTCGTCAAACACAATCGCCGGTCCATCCAGCGTCAATACGAGGACGGCGTCGTGATCGGCCGGTGCCGCTCCCGATTTG
>QWOO01000277.1 GCA_003669615.1 Planctomycetota bacterium | reverse complement strand
TTTTCAGTCATCGCCGAATTGATGGTGGCGCGCGGGCGTTGATCAAATCACTGGCTCTGCTGAAGCCGGAAGACAGTCCTTCCAACTGGTTTCAGCCGGCTCGAATTATCGAAATGGGCTGCGGATGTGGAGCGGTCTCGATGGCGGCTGCGATTGAATATCCCAATGCGAAAATTCTGGCCGTTGACAGTGACGCTCGCGCGATTGAATCGACTCAGGCTTCTGCAAAGCTGAATGAAATCACGACCGTCGAAACATTGCTGACGTCAGATGGTGTGATTCCGGAACCACGCAGCTGGGACCTGCTGCTCGGCAATCCGCCGTATTATTCTGACTACCGAATTGCCGAACTGTTTCTTCAGGCGGCGAAGTTGTCACTGAAAACCGGCGGACGAATTCACCTGGTTACAAAGCTGAATGACTGGCACGATGCTCGCATGAAGCAGCTGTTCAATAACGTTGAAGCCCACACGATTGGCGAATACACCGTCTTCACGGCTCGCCAGCGATAACGAGGCCCATGATGTCTGCTCGTCGGCGGATCCTGGTCTTTGAGTACCTGCTTGCCGATGCCGCCGCATGGGCCGCAGCCAGTTCGTCAATGCAGTGTGAAGCCGCGGCCATGCTGGCCGCGCTCGTGCAGGATCTGCAACGCATCGACGAAATTCAACCGGTCGTTCTGATGGCAACAGAGTCAGCCGCCAGACTTGAATCGAGGGGTTGCTGGGATTCTCGCACGGAGATTCTGACAAGCGACAGATCGCCCACAGACTGGCTGCGCAGTCCGACGCTCGATCCTTCGAGCTTCGATGCCTCAATGATCATTGCGCCAGAATCCGGCGGCATCCTTGTCTCTTTGCTCAAAACGTTACAGAGTGGCGACTGGACCAGGACTCGCAGCCTGAATGTTTCCTGGCAGTTGGCCGAGACATGCTCTGATAAGTTTCAGACATATCACTGGCTCAACTCGCACGGGATTCGTACCTCGGAAACGAAGACGATTGATCAGGCTTCGGCCGAGCTGCTTTGTGCGAGAAGTCATTGCGACCTGAGTTTCACTAATGACATGGCATCGAGCCCGGCGGACTGTTGTATCGTCAAGCCGCGGGATGGGGTCGGCAGCGATCAAATTTTTCTGGTCCCGATGTGCGCCGATGAATTTTTGCGAATGCGACAATCCAGTGATGCGACTGATTCGTGGGTTCTGCAGCCGTTTGTCCCGGGCATTGCATGTTCGATTGGATTCATCGGTGGCGGATCCACGGGCAGTGCTCAAATTCTGCCGGTCGGGCAGCAGAGGATTCGGCAAGTCGACCGTCGTCTGTACTACGATGGTGGTCAGATTCCATGTGCCGCAGAATTGCAGTCTGCTGCGATGGAGGTTGCTCAGTCGCTGGTCACTGCACTCGGTGAATTTTGGGGCTGCGTTGGAGCAGACATTGTGGTGTGTCCGGCCGATCGAGGTGCTGCGGTTGCGCATGTCATTGAGATCAATCCGCGACTCTGCACAAGCTATGTTGGGTATCGTGCACTTTCGGAAATCAACCTCGCGGAGTTCTGGATACAGTCAAACCCACGCCGCGCATTGAGATGGAAACAGATGCCCATTCGTTTTGATTGCCTGGGAAACCTGTCTCAGGCTGATGTCTTGTAGATGCCTTATTGCTGTGGCGTGTCGGCTCCGGCAGAGGCACGTTGATACAGACACTTTCTGCTCGTACGGTGTGGTCCCCGGCAGCGATTGATCTGTCAAATCGGAACGACACACCAACTGCGCGCTCTGCGAACAGAGAATGGAGCAATGTATCCTGCAGGAAAAACGTGGTCACCCACATTTGGCACATGGGTTGCTTTGTATTTCCTGACATCAACAGGCTCGAATGTGATCGAGCGAAGATTGTGAATCCGCATCAAGGATTCACGCACGCCACAGGAGAACATTATGAAGACGAAGGTCAGTTCCTCGCCCTGCTCTGCTCAGTCGCACAGATCCTGGAATTTTATTTCGGGTCTGTCGTCCAGTTTGCCTCCAGTAACTCAGATCGGGCTTGAGTTGTCACTGCAGGATGCTCAGAATGCCCTGACGCATGTCGCCGCTGTTGCCCGCTGAGAGGACACAAGATGTTGACGATTCAGGGACCCGGACTGAAACTGTGTGACGGCGTTGCTCGACGAACAGCAATGCAGATTGGCGCTTTGGGAATGGGAGGGCTGAGTCTCCCGCAGCTGCTGCGTGCAGAATCCGCGACAGGAAAGCGATCTTCACACAAATCGGTGATCATGGTTTTTCTCGCCGGTGGTCCGCCTCATCAGGATATGGTCGACCTGAAGCCACTGGCTCCCGTTGAGTATCGCGGTGAGTTTTCGCCGATCCATTCCAACGTTGATGGAATTGAAGTTTGCGAACACATGCCTTTGCTGGCTCAGCGGATGGATCAACTGGCCGTCATTCGGTCTCTGGTCGGTTCCGAGGGACAGCATTCGGCTTTCCAGTGCCTGCATGGACATCCGCAGTTGAATCAGCCGGTTGGCGGCTGGCCCTGTTTTAGCTCCGCAGTTTCACGGCTGCAGGGCGCTGTGAATTCTGAAGTCCCGGCAGCCGTCGCTCTGCAGCCTCGCATTGGCGGCGCGTTCTGGTCGGAACCAGGCCAAGGCGGATTTGCCGGAATGAGACATGCGCCGTTCGCGGCCAATGCTCCGGGCAGCAATGACATGGTGCTGACCAGCATGACGAAAGATACCCTGCAGAATCGTCGAGCTTTGTTGGGGCAAATGGATTCTCTGCGAAGAAAACTGGAATCCAACGACGTCATTGATGGCATGGACACGTTCTACCAGCAGGCTTTTGAGATTCTGACATCCGGACGCCTTATCAATGCCCTGAATGTCGAGGCTGAGGATCCTGTCATCCGTGAAAGATATGGACGGGGATCCAAAGAACCGGCTGGATATGGCGATGCCGGCTGGTTGCGAAATGAAGATTTTCTGATTGCTCGTCGTCTGGTCGAAGCAGGTGCTCGAGTTGTCACGTTGTCGTTCGGACGCTGGGACTGGCACGGTCAGCCGCATGGCACGAATTTCGACAATGCGCGAGACCACATTCCGGCTCTTGATCGGGCGCTGTCGGCACTGCTGGATGATCTGAAGGATCGAGGACTCGATCGGGATACTTCGGTGGTTGTCTGGGGCGAATTCGGTCGGACACCCAAAATCAATAAACAGGGCGGACGTGATCATTGGCCTCAGGTCGGTTGCGCACTTCTGGCTGGAGGCGGCATGCGGACCGGACAGATCATTGGCGAAACAAACGCACTGGCTGAGTACCCGACAAAGCGTCCGGTGCATTTTCAGGAGATCTTTGCGACACTCTATAATCGACTGGGGATCGACGTGGATCATACTACGATCAATGATCTGACCGGTCGTCCTCAGTATCTTGTTGATCACACAAAGTATCAGCCGTTGCCGGAGCTGATCTGAAGGATTGACGTCACGTGAATCTTAAACCTGCACTGCAGCTCCAGCACGACAACGCCGCTTATTCTGTTGCATTTTCATCGGACGGCAGTCTGCTGGCTTCGGGCAGTCTTGATAGAACGGTTCGCATCTGGGAACTCCCGTCGGGAGTTCAGAAGTTTCAGATGAAAGGTCACGGCGAAGCGATTTGCTCGGTCGTGTTCCTTCTCGGCAATTCAATCCTGCTCTCGGCGGGACTTGACCGAACATTGCGGACGTGGAATCTCGCCACAGGAATGCTCAAGTCAACAATGTCGGGGCACTCCGCCTACCTGAGCTGTATGGCTGCAA
This sequence comes from Planctomycetota bacterium, assembly GCA_003669615.1. GTDB lineage: Bacteria > Planctomycetota > Planctomycetia > Planctomycetales > Planctomycetaceae > SXXK01. Next base: position 8,363 of record QWOO01000277.1, on the reverse strand, counting down.
TGCCCGATAACCTGACTGCGGTCTCCGGAGCACATGACAAAGATCTTATTCTCTGGGACATCAATGCGGCCACACCGCTCGCGACGATGAAGGGACATACCGATGTCGTGACCACGGTGGCTTTTTCGCCCGACGGAAAAACGATTGCTTCAGGAGGCCATGACTTTCTGATTCGCATCTGGGACGCAGCAGAGCGAAAGCAAATTCGGGAGTTCGGGCCGCAGGCGAAGCCGATCCAGTGTGTGGCTTTTTCGCCCGATGGAAAAACGATCGTGGCCGCGGACGAGTCGTCCGTGATTCGGCTCTGGGATTTGTCCACCGGGAACACAATTCGCACATTTGATGAACATAAAGCCGCTGTGAAGTGTGTTGCCATTTCCCCCGACGGAAAACGACTGGCCTCCGGCAGCAATGATACATCAATCATTGTCCGTGACATTTCCACCGGGCAGGCTTTGCAAACACTGAAAGCCCATCGCAATACAATCTACGGCCTGGCGTGGTCCTTCGATGGAACGCGGCTGGCATCCGCCTCGTTTGATCGCACCGTCTGCGTCTGGGAATTATAATCAATGAGAACTTGTGTTTTCGATGTAAATCACAACGTTGGTCGGCAGCCTTCTTCAGGCTGACGACTGAGGCTATTCACTGAAGCCTGCTTCGCGAGGTGACATGCCGACTCGGCGACCGGCGGCAACACAGGGCGATCAACAAATTCCGGAGGTCACGAGACTATGGCCTGTGACTCAGCACCAGGCACGCGTTTTTCAGCAGCTGGCGGAAAGCCGGCTGTTCAAAATCTCCAACGTGACCAAGTGATGTGTAAAACGTCGTGCCGCCGTCAGCTCGTTTATTGACCCACGCAATCGGTTCACTGGGCTTGTCCGGAATGGAGCCGATTAACAACGGTGTTGCTGTAGGCTGCAGAGGACTGACTTCGTACAGGGATCCCTGTCCAACCAGTTCGGTGATGTTCACATTCTCCAAAAGCTCAGGAGCTGCGTTGGAACCTTCTGCAGGAGAAACTTTCGTCTCGGGCCCGGCAGCGTGATGATTGGTGTAGCTGCCGCCGATGACATCTTTGTCAAATTCCGGCCAGTCCACGCGGCCTTCAGGAGCCGGCATGTTGCGAAGACAGAACGAATGATTGGCTGTACGAATTCCGACGACCGGTTTTCCGGCGGCAACAAATTCGCGAATGATGGCCAACTGTTCGGGCAGCATCGTCCTCCGTCGCATACTGACCAGCATCAGGTCAGCGGTCTTCAGAACGTCCAGCCCCGGCAACACGCTGCCATCCTTTGCATCGCCGTAGACAAGACTGACTTTGAAGTGTTTGCCCAGTTCCGTGCGAGCGAACTCGGTGAGTGAAACCTCCGTTTTGTATTCAGGCTCGGACATCAGGATCGCGACATGCTTTCGCGTATCGTCTTTGAACCGGAATGCTTCGCCACCGACGAAATCGGTGCTCGTGATTGTCGGGCACCAGTACTGTTCAATGTGCTCAGCGATCAGGTCGTTGCCGGTGAAGTGCGAAACGAACGGGGCTTTGGCAGGATTGTACATGGTGTCTGTCATGTCACGCATGAGTACCACGTTTTGTCCCTGCCGAACCATCTGACGGATTGAGAACGGTCGTCCGAGTACGCACATGTTGGTGTGCACGCCCATGACAATGACGTTCTGAATGCCTTTCTGTTTCATTAGATAAAACGCTTCGGCGCTGTCCGTGATGGCATCCTGATCTGCAATTTCAATCGCCGCGTGCTGGCGACTCCAGGCTCGATAATTCTTCACCGGTGGATCACAGTCGCAGCCACCATCGGTGTCGTCGATGGGCAGTTTGTCGCCTTCGCGAGCCTTGTCGAGATAGACCCAGCGTTCCAGCGGCAGTTCGGTCTTCACAACGCGGGCAGACTGAGCCAGTTTGCGTTGCGGATAGTCTTTGTAAAACTCCATGGTATCGCTGGGGCAGTGGATGATGAACATGCCCTTCTCGCGAGCGGCCTTGATCACCGCGTTCATCTTCGGAGCCATCTCACCGACACGTGCGGCCGATTGTTTGCACCAATGATCGTCCCACATGTCGCATACAACGATACACGTTTCTGAGGGCTTCCAGGCAATAGGCTCAACGGTCGAATGCCAGCGATTGGTTCCGTGCTCCACTTCTATCCGCGACCTCGCGTGCAAAGTCATCGGTTCATCGGCAACCGCCGAAACCGTCAGCAAACCGCCGACCAACAGAAGAGCCTGAGTCAGATTTCTGAACATGGAGTGTTCTCCGAAATTGGGGCGAACGCCGTTGTTCGCTCCGCGAACAAAACGGGTGATGGAGTGAAGTTTCCACGACCAACCCGCGTGTGAATGGTCTGGTTGTTCTTTGCAGTTCGCTGGTCCTGGTGGATGTTGCGAAGTTGCATCCGTTTTGTTCGCGGAGCGAACAACGACTTTGCGACGTTACTTCGCGGGGCCAACGCCAACGACGGGAGCCAGGATGTGCGAACTGTACTGGCGGTTGTGGTGGATTGTGTTGGTCGCAGTGACCGCATCTTCGGGGAACTCAATCGTCGCGGGTTTTCCGTTTTGCGGATTGGGTTCGTACAGCGGAGCCCCAGTGCTGGCCACGGTGACACGGATGCGATGTCCCTTGTTGAAGATCTGGCTGATCCAACCGACTTCAAAAGCAACCTTTGCGACTTCACCTGGCTTCATCATCACTTCATGATCAAAGCCGTCACGGTAACGCAGACGCTGAGGATAATCGACGATCAGAATGGAACGGCCATCAGGATAAACATCGCTGACTCGCACAATCACATCCGTATCCGGCGCCGTTGATGACATCATGAGTTCCGCGCGAATTCGACCGGTCCATTCGACAGGGGATTCCAGAACATCGGTCGTGAAGGTTTTCACTTCGGCCTGCTTTTCGAAAGCACTCGCGTCTGTGGCACCGGGAAAGCCAGAGCCGGGAATCTCCATCGGATGCCGCGGATCGCTGATCAAACTGGTGGCGTCTGTTTCGCCGGTCGGTTTGATGGAAGACAATTTTCCATCCGCAGCCAGAAACATAGGCGTCATGTCGGCCGCTGGTGGGAAGTTATCGGCGGTTCTCCAGACGTTCCCCGGAGCTCCTTCTTCATTGACGGCTCCCATCACGTAATAGCGAACGGCCGATTCTTTTTCGACGCCCGTGTCTTTTCCCTTCAGCCAATAATCGAACCAGCGAACCATATGCTCGTGCTCCGGCCATGCGGCATCATCGGGATAGATCAGGTCCCCGACCTTTGACCCCTTGTTCAGGCGACCGTGCAGCCATGGGCCGATGATCAGTTGCTGCTTGCCACGCGAGTTTTCACCACCATGAAACTGACGTCCCTGAAAGCTGGCAATGGATCCCTGATTCATGAAGTCGTACCAGCTGCCGATGGTGAAGCAGGGGACATTCATTTTGTCAAAGTGCAGCGAACAGTCTTCGTCACGCCAGTAGTCGTCGTAATTCGGATGCTGAAGCCATTCTTCCAGCAGACGATCGTTGTCAGCAGGATTGCGGCAGTTTCCGCCCAGCGATTTGAAGCGCGCCGGCCGGTTTGTTCCGCCGATGCGATAACCTTCATGGAACAGGCTGAGTCCCGTGTCGACCATGTATTGAGCGGTCAGATGGGGCGGCTGAGTGATCGCGAGAAAGTTCTGAGCGTATCCGGCCTGAGAACTTCCGAACGTACCCACTTTGCCGGTGCTCCAGGGCTGAGTCCCCAGCCATTCGCAGGCGTCATGGCCGTCCTTCAGTTCGCCCCAGCCGAGGGCTCGGTAGCCGACCCAGGTTCCTTCTGATTTGTGAGTGCCACGGTAATTGACCATGGCAACAACGTAGCCGGCTTCGGCCAGTTTTGCAGCGGCTTTACGAGTCCCCGCGCCGGTGATATCCGCATATCGCTGTTCGAACAGAACCGGCCACGGTCCCTGTCCTTCAGGGATATAAAGATTGGCCGAAAGATGCTTGCCATCCCGCATGGGGATCATCTGATGCTTCTCGGCTACCGGGCCAAGATCCACATCCTGAAACGCAAAGGCCTGTTGTGGGCAGAGTGTGCCCAGCGCCATGATCAGCAGCAGCGAACGCATTATAAATCTCCATCGGCAGGCAGGGAATGATTAGCGCGGATTGTTACTGTAGCCGTCTCTCGTTTCAGAAACGAGGGTTGCGGGGCAAGTGTTCGGATTTCAGGTGCAAGGCCAGTGGCCGAAAGCCTGAGCCTGAGGCGCTAGCTGAATCAGCAGCAAAAAATCGGTTAGCGACTCAGGCTCAGGTCGTGGTTTCTATCGATCGCGTTGGGGAAAGCGAATGAAAAGCTATTCAGCCGTGGACTGCATGCGTTTTTTGGCACGTTCGTGCAGTTCCACCGGGACGAATTTAAGCAGTCTTTCAATCACAACATCGGGCGTGACGCCCTGACTGGCTGCGGCGAACGTTGTCATAATACGATGTCGCAGGACGGGTTTTGCAATTGCTTTCACATCGTCCGTGGTTACATGAAAACGACCCTGCAAAAGAGCGTGAGCCCGAGCCCCCAGAATCAGATACTGACCGGCTCGAGGACCAGCTCCCCAGGAGATCAGTTCCTTCACAAAGGGCGGCGCTTCAGGTTCTCCCGGACGAGTTGCCCGAACCAGGTCGCGAGCGTAGATGAAAACGTATTCGGCACACGGGACTCGGCGCACAACTTCCTGCAGCGCCTGAATCTGGCGGCCCGTGAGCACCGGCGTCAGGACCGGCTTTTCGGTGCCCGTTGTCTGTTTCAGGATGCGCAGTTCTTCCGCAGCCGTGGGATATCTCACCATCACATTGAACATGAAGCGATCGAGTTGCGCTTCCGGCAGCGGATAGGTGCCTTCCTGTTCAATGGGATTCTGCGTTGCCAGAGTAAAAAACGGATCAGGCAGATCGTATGTGTGCGACCCGACAGTGACATGTCGTTCCTGCATGGCTTCCAGCAAAGCAGCCTGGGTCTTTGGAGGCGTACGATTGATTTCGTCGGCCAGCAGAACGTTGGTGAACAAAGGCCCCTGGATAAATTGGAAGACTCGCCGGCCAGTTTCCGGATCATCCTGCAGCACGTCGGTGCCCGTAATGTCAGACGGCATCAGGTCGGGCGTAAACTGAATGCGGCGAAAGGCCAGTTGCAAAATACTGGCGATGGTGCTGCAGAGCAGTGTCTTCGCCAGTCCGGGAACGCCGACAAGCAGGCAATGCCCGCGACAAAACATGGCAATCAGCAGCTGATCAACAACTTCATCCTGGCCGATGATCACTTTGCTGATTTCCTGACGCATGCGCTGATAGGCATTTGTCAGGCCACGAATTGCCTGTTCTTCAAGCGCAGTCGGTGCAACTTCGGAGCGATCGTTGGTACTCTGTGGTTCGGAGTCAGACATAGCAGAACTGATGGACTCATCCGGATTGTGAATGTGGCTGATTCAGAATAAGAATTGAAACGCCTGCGCAGTGCAAAAGCGAGCCGGTGGAACCAGTTTGTGGTGGTTGCGGCAGGTTTATTCAGAACCCATCGGCGACGCAAAAGGCGTTCGGGCGTCGTCGGCCCCGGCGACACGACATTCCACTTCTCGCAGCACCAGGATGAAGAGACCTCTATGAGCGACGTGAAATACCTGATCTTCGATATCGAAACGGTTGGCGATGGTGACCTGATTCAGAAGGTGCGTTTCCCGGACGAAGAATTGACACCTCGGGAAGCCACGGACCGCTATCGTCGACAGCTGATGGAAGAAACGGGCAAGGATATTCTGCCGGGCACATTTGTGCTGCCAGTGTCGGTCGCGATCGCCAAGGTCGCTGCCGATTTTAGACTGATGGAACTGACGGTGCTGGATTCGCCCGCCTTTCGTCCGCAGGAAATTGTGCGGCGGTTCTGGCAGGGATGGCAGCATTACGATCGGCCCACGCTGGTGACGTTCAACGGACGTGGCTACGACATGCCTGTGATGGAACTGGCGGCGTTTCGCTATGGAATCAGCGTGCCGGCGTGGTTCAATGTGGACTCAAAATCTTTTGAGCAGTCACGGAATCGCTACAACATAGATGCGCATCTGGACCTGCAGGATCTGCTGTCCAACTTTGGCGCTTTTCGGATGAGCGGTGGTTTGAATCTGCTGGCCAATCTCATCAACAAGCCGGGAAAATCAGGCGTCGACGGATCTCAGGTGCAGACGATGTACTACAACGGGCAGGTCGATCAGATTAACGACTACTGTCGTTGCGACGTGCTGGACACATACTTTGTGTTTCTGCGAACACGAGTTGTGCTGGGACGGCTGACACTGCAGGAAGAAGAAACGCTCGTGGAGCTGGCTCGCCAGATGCTTGAAGAGCAGGCCGAGAATCATCCAGCGTATCAGCACTACCTGAAGGTGTGGGATCAGCGGCTGGAGCGAAGACTGGACAGCGTGGCCGCGATCAGTGGCGGACAGACGCCATAAACAATAAGCCGCAAGCGACATCGTCTGCGATCGCACTGCTCGAGGCAATGGACGCATGACGGTGACCCTTCCGGCTCCGTGGGGCCTCGGCAAAATGGCCGAGGCGCAGAGTGGCTATCAGCAAGGGGTTAGAAGCCCTGCTGGAGCTTCTTCTTTTCAGCAGCCTGTTTTTTGGAGGCTTCAATCTGATTGGCCAGCTTGTTTTCCGGTCCGGCCGGGAAGAACTGCACGTCGTCCGTCAGATAGTCCGGAGACGGAAGTGTCTGTCCGCCAATGGTGGTTTGGCAGCCGGTGAAGAGTGCACTTGAGGCAACGGCGGCTACAAGTGACAACAGAATTCCGGGTCGTCCTGAGGATATCTTCACGGTTGTCTACCTTAGTTCAGCAGTGACAATTCGGCCGGCCATGTTGGCCACCGATGACAAAGGTGCCTGAATTCGGCGCGTCCCTTTCGTCCTCTGCTTCAATCGGCCGATGAGAGTGGTAGATTGCAAAGAATCGTTGTGATCGTTACAGCTTTTGCCTTGAAGAACCTTTGCAGCGATCAGCTCCGGCATAAATTGCCAGTCGCGAAGCTCGCAGTTGGCATAAGGGCTCTGCCTTGTGGGAGTCGCCGGCGAGTGACGCTTTACAGAATTTGCGTTTCAGAAAGATCGTACGCTCATGAAAATTGCCTGTGTTCAAACAGATGTCGAATTCAAAAACGTCAACGCCAATCTGAGTCTGCTGGAAAAGACAGTCCGAGCGGAGATTTCTCAGGGTACCGAACTGACAATCTTCCCCGAGTGTTTTACAGCCGGGTACTGTTTTGATTCACTGGACGAAGCGATGCCGTTTGGAGAATCGATCCCCGGCCCTGCAACTGACCGAGTCGCGCGATTGTGTGCTGAGTTGAAGACGTTTGTGGTCTTCGGGATGCTGGAGAAATCGGGCGACCGTTTGTTCAACGCGGCGGTGCTGATTGGACCCGACGGTTTGGTCGGATCTTATCGTAAAATTCATCTGCCGTATTTGGGTGTCGATCGCTTCACAACTCCGGGCGATCGTCCGTTCGAAGTGTTTGAAGCCGCCGGTGTGAAGATTGGAATGCTGATTTGTTACGACGGCGGCTTTCCGGAGGCCGCGCGAGTGCTTTCGCTGCTGGGGGCTGATTTGATTGTGCTGCCGACCAACTGGCCACCGGGCGGTAGTTACATGGCAGAGTTTTCGATCAATAGTCGCGCGATGGAGAATGGGATCTATTTTGCGGCCGTGAATCGGATCGGCACAGAAAACGGATTTTCGTTCATCGGAAAGAGCCGTGTTTGTGGGCCGATTGGTGCCACGATGGGATCTATCGATGATGCCAGCTCGGGAATTCTGCGTGCCGAGATTGATCCCGTGGTTGCGCGTACCAAGCGAGTTGTCCGGGTTCCGGGCAAGCATTTGATTGATCGCATGGCCGACCGTCGTCCCGAGATGTACGGTCCGATCTGCGAACCGCATTCGCTGAAACGCCCGGGCCGTGATGAGCCCGTCTAACAGTCAGACAAGTCTGACTGACGAAGTGAAGTGACGAGTGATCCTGGCATCCTGCGAAACCCTGATTTCATGTGGTCTCACCGATTCTTTCTCTGTTTGATTCTGATGATGGGCCTGGGAGCTCGCATAGCGTTGGCACTTTTGCAGCCGAGCGATCTCACATCGGACAATGACGGCTATTTGGCGCATGCGCGGCCGATTGCGGAAGGTCGCGGATTTTTGGGACCTTATTCTGACCGCCCGACCGCCTTTCGTCCGCCCGGATATCCGATGGCGATCGCATCATTGCTTGCCGTGGGCGTTATGGATCCCGTGGCCGTGATGCTGATTAACACGCTGGC
>QWOO01000319.1 GCA_003669615.1 Planctomycetota bacterium | reverse complement strand
CGAAAGAAGTCCCAGTTGCTCCAGCCACCTGTTGGGCATCGCGTAGCGCATGGCGGGTGTCCGTGACAGACGCCAATAGCTCTTGCGACTGATCGCGTGTTTGAGCGCCATGTCGAGATTCACACCGAGGCGGACGAGGTTACGAACCTTCGTACGTGGACGTCGCCACTGTTTCCAGTAGCACATCCGTATCCGGCGACGAATCCAGCCATCCAGATTGACGAAGTCGTCAAACTGCTGGGCCAGACCGAAGTAACGGACCGACGCGAACATGCGCTCAGCACTCCGTTCGCTGCGAACGTAGATGACAAAGTCATCCGCATGCGGCTGACGACGATTCTTTGTCAGCTTACCGGCGCATTCGCAAGCTTCCTCTCCACGGTTCGTTACCTCCCCGCAGTTGCCCTCGTCTCGTACTTGTTCGATCGGAGTCACAGTTGGTATGCCGCCTTCCTTAAGATCTTCGTTCTCGTACAGGGGACTTGCACCCCATTAGTCATACGCCATGACGGGCGTACCAGGGCGTTCAACCGGAGTTGCGGTCGATGCCAGCTTTGACATGGATGCGTCACTCCCGCAACCCGGTTAGCGCAATTCGTTAGCCATCAGAGAATTGTTTCTGACCTATGTCGCGTATCGTGTGCAGCGTGTTCAGATCATGGATTCTTTGCCCGATCGTTGGCACACTTGCTTATTCACTCGTGATCTACGGCTCTCTGATCGTTTCGCATCGTGCAAACCCCGCAATACGGTTCTTGGGACTTGAACTCCTTTGCCATACCGATCTTCGGCGTGGTTGGCGGGCTTACCGTTGCAATTGGTTTCAATCTTTCTCGGGCTACGATCCGCCCCCATTCCAACACAATCTTCAGTCGCATTCCAAGTGCAACTTTCGCCGGCCTTGCACTTGGGCTCAACGGCATAGTTGCTGGTTGGATCCTCATGCTTCCAATCCTTGCTGTCTGGAACTCATACGACACGACCGTGCCTTTATTCCTTGACGCAGAAGGTGGCAATCGTTCGAATCAGTGGTCCGATGTTGGTGCTCTTGTCTTTGGTGTCATTGCATTCCTTGTCGGATTCGCCGTGCACGTTCTGGATGGCGCGCATGACAAGGGGAATGGCTAACAAAGCAATGCACGTGCGGACTGGAAATGTTTTGATGACAAGTGGGTGAGACTCCCGCATGGGTAGCTCTTAGCCAGAGGCCCAGTAACGAGGGTTGCAGCGAATCTATAAGAATATGAAGTGGGAAATCCCACCCGGCAAAGGCCGTTAAATTTCAGTACCTGGTCGAACTCAGTTATCGCGTTTCGATCTCAGGCATACGCGTCACGCGATCGTAGCCGGCATTCACACAATAGATACAACCATCATTCAACTTTGAACAAGTAACGTTCAGTCGGCCTTGAACTCGCAAAGAGCGAGTCACTTAGTTCGCACGCGAGAATCAGGAGCAGTGACTTTCGAACAGGTATCCAGTCGGCAAGACCCACGTCCCGAGTGAACATGCCAGCAGACTACTCCTCGTGCCCCGCAGCTGAGTCGAACAGCAGCAGCCTCTGTTCCTCGCCGAAAACAACAGCTTGTCCTTCGGCAATTTCTGCCGCAACTCACCGCATCGCCGCATCGCATTGCGTGTTGTCTCGCCCCGCCTTCATCTCATTCGCGGACTCACCATGCGCGGGCCTATCTGCACATTGACACTCTGTAGCCCTTTAGGACATCCTGCCCAGCAACTTCGGCGGAGATACGTTTGCGCCGAGGGAAATCGAAGTTTGTTGGGCGGAGATCTTTCCGTTCGAGCCTGTGTGTCAGGGAGGATGCCATGTTCATTATTCTGCGCCCACTGCGTTTGCTGTTACAGGCGTTCGTGATGGAATCGACTCCGCGACAGATGTCGCTGGGGCTTGCGTTCGGCGTAATGGTCGGACTGGTTCCCAAAGGGAATCTGCTGGCAATTGTCCTTGCCACGCTGCTGGCTGCGACTCGCGTCAATCTGGCCATTGCCACTCTCGCAATTGTGCTGTGTGCGCTGGTCTCAGGAAGCCTTGATACATACTTTGATCAGGTCGGCACCTTCGTTCTGTCTCATCCGTCGCTTCAGAGTCTTTGGACAGAGATGGCCAACACTCCCTACATGCCATGGACGGACTTCAATAACTCTATCGTCATGGGCAGCTTTGTGTGCGGGCTCCTGTTGCTGGCACCGGTGCACTTCACGAGCCGCCCATTCTTCGAAAAATACTCCGAACGACTGGCCACACACGCACGGCAGTGGAAGTACACAAGACTCATTCTGGGTGCCGAGTGGGCCAATCGTATCGCGGCTGTTGACTAGCCGGGCTCTGCTGAAAATCACTCAGAAAACACGTATTGCGATTGAAGACGTGAGGGCTGCATGCGCTGGACTTATCTGCTGTCGAGAATTCTGATCGTGGCCCTTGTTTGGGGCTTCATCGCCTTTGGCGTGGATCCTTTGCTGAGATACTCGTCTGTGCAGACGCTGCAGTCTGTGACCGGCGCAAAGGCGGATGTTGGGGAAGTCATTACGACCTTCTTTCCACCCTCTGTCACTGTCAGGGGCCTGGGACTCGCCAGTGCTCGACGCCCGGGCTGGAATCTCGTCGAGTTTGACGAAATGCATGTCAAACTGGAAGCAGCGTCACTATCTCAGCGTCGCTTCGTTGTCGAAGAAGGTCGTCTCGACGGACTTCGTTTTGATACCCGACGCAGTGATGATGGCCAGTTGGAAGAAGTTCCCGAACCGATCGACGATGAACCATCGTGGATGACAGAAAAGCTGACAGAACTCGGCACCGAATGGCTGACGAATCTGACTGAACAGGTCAAAGCACAACTCGATCCAGATACGCTCGAAACGTATCGCACCGGCACCGAGATGTACGAAAAATGGGACGTCCGTTTTGTCGACATGGCGTCCCGTGCCAAAGCGATGAAGCCCAGAGTTGATCGGCTGGTCGACCAGTTCAAACGGGCCAAAGAAGGCGACACTCTGCAGCAAATTGAACAGTACCTGCAGGTCAGCCAGCGAGCCGAACAAATCATTATCGAAGTGCAGGGTTTTCGCGACGAGCTGAAGGACATTGTGCCCGAAGTGCGTGACGACTTTCAGACACTGAACGCCGCTCGTGAACGCGACCAGGAAAAGGTGAAGCACACGATTTCGCTGCTGAAGCCGGATCCTCGCCGAATCTCTCAGGCCCTGCTTGGCAAGACGATGTATAGCCAGATTCAGCAGGCGTTGACATGGGTCGAGACCATCCGCAGTTATCAGGAAGATCTGAAGGAACAAGTCCAGCCGCCTCGCAGCGCAGGCCGTGACTTTGAATTTATCGTTCGCAATCCGGGGCCCGATTTTCTGCTGAAGAAGCTGTCACTGACCGGCCTGATTTCCGTCAATGCCGAGTCTGTCCCGTTTGAGGCGATGCTGACAGATGTTACCGAGGATCCGAAACTTCTGGGCCGGCCCTGCGTGATGACGCTGGCCGCAGACGGCAGTCGCCCGCTGCAATTGCGAGTGACCTACGACGCGACAGGCGACGTTCCGATCTCTGAAATGCTGGCCAATTATCGCGACCACAATCCTCAGACGCTCATCACCGGCAAGCGGGAAAAAGCGTGTGTCGCGGCCACTTTGAATGACCTGAGCTGGACGACACAGCTGACGTTGATGGACGATCAGATTGACGGGCACATTCAGCTTCAGTCGGAAGTTGGAAATCTGAGTTTTGAAGGTGCGGATAACATTCGCCCCGAGATCGTCGAAGCGGCGAATGAAGCGTTTGCAGCCGTGCGAATTCTGAACGCGTCAGTGCAGCTCGGCGGAACTCTGCGAGACCCCGTGATTGACCTTCAGTCGGATGTTGGCAAGCAGATTTCTGAAGGCGTTCAGCAGGCGTTTGTGCATCAGCTGAACAACGCCAAATTGCGTCTGATCAGTGAAGTGAACAATTACGCGAATGACCAGATTGAAAAGCTGAAAGGCCGATTTGCCGGCGAGTATGAAAAACTGAAGGAAGACAACAAAGAACTGCTGGAACAAATCAGCGAAGTGCAAACCATCGTGGCATCTCTGCAGTCAGGAAAGATCGACCGCGCGACGATCGTTCGTCAGGTGGCCAATTCCAAACTGATTCATCAGAAGGACCAGCAGAAGATCCTGAACGTGATGAACGAGATCGACAACACGCTGCAGGGACGATCTCTGCCGGCGGGCCTGCAGGAGAAAATTTCTCAACTGTCGCCCGGCTTCCTGGAACTGCCTGCGACGCTTCATTCGCCGACCGGATTCTTTCCTCAGGCCACAAACATCCTGATGGAATCGCCCGGCTTCCTGCCCCAGTCTACACATCTGAATACGCAGACCGACATTGGCATGCACCAAACTGAAACTGTCATGCACGAAACCGACAATGCGATGAAGCAGACGAATCAGGTGTTCCAGCAGACCGACACCTTTATTCAACAGACCAACGGGTTTCTTCAGCAGACACAGGGACTGTTCCAGCCACCGTCAGAGGACCATCCGTCCGAGCAGGAAGGTCAGCCAGCCGCCGAAACTGATGAGACCATGGCAGCACCTGCAAAGCCACCGGCAAGTCGCTTCCCGCAACTGCCGGCAGGCATCCGATCCCTGTGGCCAAAGCCGAAAGCCGCAAGGCGATAGTGGAATGACGTGGACTTAAGGGAAATTTGTAGTGGAAGTCGCGTAGACTTCCGGTGATTTGCCAGGAAAGCCGGAACTCCTGGCGAGTTCCGCTGCGGTAAGTCCACGCCATTCAGGTGGTAGTGGGCTGCGGCATCTGGCGGACACCGCCATGTTCGCATGATTATGCGATTGGATCCGTGACAGCAGCATCGCCGGAATGCACATCATTCTGCCCAACCGCTTTTCGAACCGAACCCCCGTTTTACCTACACGGTCGCCCCCCTCATCGCACGCGTGCGAGAGTGGATGCCGCAGCCACACGGCCAGTTGGACAGCGGGTTCGCTCATGCGCAGAAATGCACCGACAGCGACTCAGGCGATCGGTCGTTTAAAGACCGTCTACTCAATCTTGTCGCCCAGACCGTATTTGGTGGCAGTGGCTTCGTAGGTCTTCATGGCCTGCGGAAGCTGCGATCGCAAGGCAGCGGCTCGTGTGGCGTCGGCCGGATGAGTTGACATCCATTCCATCGGCGCGGCCCCCTGTTTGCTTCCAGAAAAGCGTTCCCAGAACACAGGCGCTTCGGAAGGGTCGTAGCCGGCTTTGGCCATCAGAAGAATGCCGATTTCGTCTGCTTCCAGTTCGTGCTTGCGACTGTAGGGAAGAATAACGCCGTACTCAGACGCCGCACCGTAAGCGGTCAGAATGATTTGCTTCTTCTGCTCTTCCTGCTTTTGAGTGAAATAGCCGACAGCCTGTTTGCCCATATTCTGAGCTGTCTGGTAAGTCATGCGTTCTCCACCGTGGCGAGCGATCGCGTGTGCCACTTCGTGAGACATGACCACGGCAAGTCCCGCTTCACTTTCACAAACGGGCAGAATGCCCGTATACACAGCCACTTTCCCGCCCGGCAGACAGAACGCATTCTGCGTCTCGGATTCGATGACGTTGAATTCCCACTTGAAGTCAGGCTGATTGGCGACGTCAGCAATTCGCTGTCCGACGCGGCGGACCATTTCGATTGCCTTTTCGTTCTTCGTCACAGGCTCTTCTTTAAGAATCTCCTGGTACGCTGTCAGGCCCATTTCATTCTCGGATGCCACCGATGTGACCAGCAGCTGTTTTCGATGGGTGACAGGCACCTGCTGGCAGCCCGCTATGAATATCACAGCCGGAGTTGCGATTCCCACTGCCGCCAGGCATATTGCGATGACCGATTTCCGTGAAGCCGACCGCTTTTTCTGATCCATCATTGAATTCATCCACATTCGTGAAAAACTGAACTCGACTGTCCCGCGTTTCCTGCGGGGCGTATTCAATGCCCGCTGTCGAGTGCTCAAGGGGACGCAGTTTTACTCGGAGAACCGATCCGGGCTCAAGGCTGTTTCGATAGCACTGCCAATGCCATCGCGCGGTGTCGCTCACCAAACTGCCTATCCTTGTGAATCGTGTTACATTGTAAAATCACGAACCGGCAGAGACCGCCGAATCGAAGGCACCCGCGTGCGGGTCTTAGATCCCATCATCTCCTCGCCACTGCGATTAGAGCGACTTCGAAAGAAGCACTTCTGGATTCACAACGTTCTGAGCTTTGCCGTCCAGAAAGGCATGAATATTGGCCACGCATCCGAGCGTCAGTTGGTCGATTCCTTCCTGTGTCTGATCGGCGGTATGAGGTGTCAGGACGATCTGCTCGCACGATAAGATCGGATGATCGGCGGGCAACGGCTCATGATCGAACACGTCCAGACCGGCTCCAAAAAGTGCACCGCGATTCAACGCATCGACCAACGCTGCCGAATCCACAACCGCTCCTCGCGATGTGTTGATGAGTATGGTCGAAGACTTCATCATCGCCAGCTCACGCTCGCTGATGAGATTGTGAGTCTTTTCAGACAAACGCGTGTGCAGGGAAACAGCGTCTGATGTGTGCAACAATTCGTCCATCGTGACATAGCGAAATCCCAGCCTCTCCGCCTTCGCCGGATCCGGATGGAGACTCCACGCCACGACCGACATTCCAATCGCCTTACACAATCGAATCATCTCACAGCCGATATTTCCTGTCCCGATGATGCCGGCCTGACGGCCGGCCAGAGACATTCCGAGGTCACCGCGCCATCGACCGGCTTTCAGTTCCGATGTCATAAAAGCCATCCGCCGTGCAACGGCCAGCATCAGCCCAATGGCATGTTCAGCGACGACGGTCGCAGTGCGGCCCGGAATGTTGCTGACAACGATACCTTGTTCTGTCGACGCGGCGAGATCAATGGAATCATAGCCGATGCCGCAGACAGCGATCATCTTTAGTCGAGGAAGTCGTTCCAGCACAGATCGAGGAATCTTCAGACTGCCGCGGGAGTTCAACAGGATGTCGGCATCTTTCAGTCGTCGCACCTTTTCGTCGTCGTCCAGAGGTCGATCGAGGTGCAGGACAACGTCTGCCATCTCCTTCAACAATTCCAGGTGCGGCGATCGGCTGACCATCGAAGGAGAGTCGGCCGGGATCACAACGACAGGACGAGAACTCATAACGAACGACTCACTGTGACTGATGTTTTCAGATCAATTCCGAATTGTTCCACTATTCCCGGGCCGTTTCCAGACTGAGATCTTTCACATACAGGATGCGGCCGCCACGTTTGACCTCGGCGGAAAACGGCAGGTCGAAAGCCGCGGGAACGGGAGCGTACACGAGCAGCCGAATTTTACCCACCGGCATTCGAAACCGTCGGACACCGTCAAAAAAATCGTCTTCGATGCTGCGTTCTACCATGCGAGGCAACGCCATCCGGAAGCGTTCTTCTGCCAGGCTTTCCAACGTCTCCTGATAATCGGGGCCTGCGAAACCGCCCGGAGTAAGCCGGTTTGTGTACAGTGGATCCTGTACCTGCACCGGCTGACAAAAATTTATCAGATTGCCGGATGCATTCTCGCACCGGAGCTGTCCTTTAGCGGCGTCCATGCTCATCGAATAGATCTTAGTTCCGTGGATCGCAAAATATTTCACGTCGCTTCCTGACGGAATTTGTTTGTTCACAGACATCGTCAGTTCAGAAAGATCTTCACCGTTCTGAACAAAGCTCACAATGGACAGGCCCCAGTTGTCAGCGACCAGCCGACGACGGCTTACCACCGACTGACTGCTGAAGGGAGGAATACTGCCGTCGTAGCGTGCGGTGTTGCCGGAAGACATGGTCGCGTCGATGCGTTCATCTGCCGACCCCGAAGCGAACAGTGTCTGTCGATCTTTCTCTTCAAGCGTGTAACGATCGCCGGACGTCACGAAGATGGTGGTGTACTGCAGAGTACTCCAGTGTGTTTCGTCTTCCGCTTTTGCAATCGCCAGCGTGTGCAATGAAGTTGATTCGCCATACCCTCGCTGGCCAATGAAAAGGAAGATCAGACTAAAGACCGTGGCCAGTCCGGCAATGGCTCCGTACGTCACCAGAAAATGGAGATTCCTCTGCTTCGAAAGGATCCAGCAGCCGGGAAAAATCAGCCCGACGTAAAACATCGAGAGCAGAAAGATCAGCACCCAGGAATGATCAGGCTGCGTCAGTTCTCGCAACCATGCGAAGATCTCGCCCTCATCAAACGGGCTGTTGGTCTGCAGAGCATTTGAACTGCCCGGCTGAGTCTCAACGGCCTCCTCGTTCAGGACTTCTGTCAGTCCTGGCGGTGTCACCACCGGCGTCACAATCTGGATTGTCAGCGCCGCTCTTTGCATGTCATGGCGCGTCACCGTACCGTTGCCCACCGGAAATTCCGGGAACGGCTCATTCAGCGGCGACAGGGGTCCGGAAAATTGCAGGGTCTGATTATTCTCGTCCAGCAGCAGGTGCAGTTTTCCGCCCAGTTTCAGCCATGACAGCAACGCTTCCTGTCGCGGCGTTTCCCAGTCAGGCACATGGTCCAGGAATAACGCGTAAAGTCCGGCCGTCGCCGTGGAGTACGGCGGAAAGATCTCGGATGGCATGTGTTTTATCGTGGTCGGCAACCGGTTGACCATACCGGGTGGATCCAGAATAACGGCGGGCATGGACTGCTCCGCATCTTTCTCCTGGTTTCTGAAGTTGCGTTCAAAAACCGATCGCGGCTGATCCATCGGATCAAACGTGTAAGTGCGATCTTCGGTGATCAGATCCAGATGCCACGATGCGGATTGACCTGAAACGTAAGGATAAAACTGAAGCCAGCGCCGCGAGTTCGGGCCAAGGAAAACGGGCTGCGTCATTTCGCCGCCGACCGCATTCACCATGCCTGCGATGTGCCTCAGTCGAGCAACCGCTTCGATCGGCTGATCGCTGAGATTGTCGATCAAAATGGAGAGCGGCGTAAACTGGCCGGTGACCACGCGGCCATCAAATCCCCAGACGGTTTCCACAACGCGAACCGGCTGATTTTTCTGAGCCATCGCTGTGGACTGACTGCACGTCAGCACTGCCAGCAGCACTGCAAAAAACTTTAGCTCAGAAAACCTCATACAGCCATCTCCCGCACATCAGTCACACCTGCTGTCAGCCGATTATCGTCCCGGTTCGGTACGTGAGCATTTTCGTTTCGGCCCAGCAGGCGAGGTGCCAGGCGAAGTGTGACGCGACGAGTGAGAACTGTCAGCAGAAAATGAACAGCAAACACCGCCAGTGAGGCAAGAAAAGCCATCGCCTGTGTTTGACTAAACGGTGCAAAAATTTCCCAGCCGCGGAGCGACGCGCCGGAAATTGGAACCAGAATCGATTCGTTCGCCTGAATGCTTCCATCCGGCCGGAACATACATGCAACCGTCGCCAAAATTGCTGCCGGTGCATCCGGTATCGAACGCTGACCGTACGAAAATCCCGAGTAATAATTGCCCGAATCGCCTGCCGCTCCAAAAACAATGCTGACCGAGCGATAGATGCCGCTCCTCGGATCTGTCACGAATATGGCCACCATCATCCACACGCCCAGCACCGTCAGCGCTGACATCACCGACCGCGCCTGAGTGGGTGATCGCAGGCCCGCCAGAGCCGACAGCCACGCAATCAGATGCATGACCGTGGCGGTGGTCATGACAATCATCACGCCATAGAACGCGATGAAGAACAGAGTGGTCGGGTTCAGAGTACGGAGTACCGAGCCTGGATCCACATGCATCAGCAGCAACGTAAGATGGATACTGAAGATGGGGATGGAAAGAACGATCATCAGCCGCCGTAAGCCATCGATCTTCTGCTGGACAATTTCCTGCGCGGTCAACGGCGTTGAAAGCAGTGCTTCCAGCGTTTCCCGAGTGCGTTCAGAAGAAATCATCGTGGCGGATTTCATGGCCAGAATCATGGCCGCCACACCCCACATCAGCATCAGCAGCCCATGCAGACCGGAGAAGTCTCTCGATCCCGAAAAGGCGGCAGTGCCCACGCAGATAAACAGAACAGGGCCTTCCAGAACAACCAGAATACGAAACAGGTACCGTGCTTTTCCCAACGACTTCTTCGCTCGCTCCCGCCATGCCACCGGATCAAACAAAGGCAGCGATTCGTGATCATTGATGAGCACTCGGCCGCCGGTCGTGCGATCGTTCAGTGCCGTAAAGAACGTGTCGACTCTTTTAAACACACGCAACAGCGCGGACGACGATGACACGAACGCTCGGCGGATCAGGAACACTCGTGCCAACAGCAAAAAGAACGCAGCCGCGAACATCGACGGTGCTGAGGACAACACAATTGCAAATACTCGCAGCCACACACTGCCGCCTGCCGCCGCTCCTGTCCCGCTCGATGCCTGCTGTAACCAATCAACGAACCATCCGGACTGATAATATCCCCCACCGGAAGGTGTAAAGGCCAGCTGCCACACCGAAAACGGCGTCAGAAACGGAATCGATGCCCCCAGTCGAAGCAGATTGGACGCAATCACCAGTAACAAGGTGATGATGTACGAGCAGATAAATGCGGAGGCCGTCGTGGCAAACCACGAACTGCACAACAGACCAATGCTGGCGATAAACACACACTCACACAGCAACAGCCAAAGACTGCTTAACAGGACGACCGTATCCACACCGCCCAGCGAATAGACAAACGCCAGCAGGGGAAACGACAGCAGCAGAAATGTGAGCATCGGCACCAGTCGACTGGCCAGCTTTTCCAGAACGATGGTCATCGGCGACAGGCGTGTCACAAACAGAGTGCCAAGTGTGTTACGTTCTTTTTCAATGGTAATGGCACCACAGATCAGTGCCGGCATCAGCAGCTGCACACAATAAAACAGCATCGGGACGACAGCAAAAAACACCTGACCGCCCGACCCAAGATAGCGATTGGGAGCTCTCATTCCCGGCGGAACATACATCTGAGCAGCCGTCAGTGTGTTCATCGTTTCATAAAAACGCAGAACCACGATCGTCAGCAAGACGATGGCGCCGAAGAATCGTACGACGTACGTTCGCCGCCGATTGGACAGTTCAATCAGTTCGCGTTTCAGCAGCGGCAGTTCGGGGATCAGTCGAAGAAGGCTCACGCGGTTTTGCCTTCCGTCAGTTTCATAAAGGCGGTTTCCATGTCCATTGCTTCCGGCTGAAACATCGTCAGTCGGGCTTTTTCTTCCACCAGTGCCTGATGCAGATCGGCGACCGACAACTGATCTTCATGCAACCGAATTTCCCACCGGTCGACCTGCTTTTCCACAGAGTCCACGCCGCCGATTTTCAGCACGCGTTCGAGCAAATCGGCAGCCGGATTTTCAACTCGCACATGAATAATTCGCTTCAGCTGCAACTGGCGATAAATATCATCCACCGAGCCCTGAGCGACCATCTTGCCGAGCTCAATAATTCCAATCCGAGTACACAGCTGACTGAGTTCCGACAGGATGTGACTGCTGATCAGAATGGTTTTCCCCATTTCTCGCAGAGCCTTCAGCAGCTCGCGCATTTCAATTCTCGCCCGAGGATCCAGGCCGCTGGTGGGCTCATCCAGCAACAGCACCTGCGGATCATGCATCAGAACTCGAGCCAGCGCCAGTCGCTGCTTCATCCCTCGCGACAAACTGTCGACCGGCGAATTGGCTTTGTGAGTCATGTCGGTCAGGGTCAGAACATCGTCGATCGTCCCTTTGCGTTTGGACATTGGAATTTTGTAAGCCGCTGCAAAGAAATGCAGGTACTCCAGCGCCGTCAGGTCTTCGTAGACTCCGAAAAAATCGGGAACAAACCCCATCACGTCCCGAACCTGCTGAGGCATGATGAGCACGTCCAGTCCGCAGACAAGCGCCAGCCCGCGAAACTTCGGCTGCAGCGTCGCAAGGACTCGAAAGGTCGATGACTTACCAGCGCCGTTGGGGCCGATAAAGCCAAAAACTTCTCCCTGCGGAATGTCCAGCGAGATGCCCTTTACCGCATCAAACTTTCCATAGCTGACTCGCAGATCTCGAATACAAATCGCCAGCGGTTTGATCGGAGGCGGTACGAAAGGAGAAGCGGCGACTGCGGGTATTGACATCGAATTGCACCTGGTTTTCGTACTGAATGAGTCCTGCCATATCACGCAGGCCGTCAAAGAGGGATCGATTGAATCGCCACTATGGACTGCTCTTCACGACATACAACTTTCGGAACACATGAAAGTCATTGTCTTCCACTCGCATCACCAACAGTGCCCATTGTTCAGGGTCAGTAAAATCCAGAAACGTCAGATCTTCCAGAGACGCGCCGCCGGACGGCGACACCTGACTGACCACCTGAAAGAAACTCTG
>QWOO01000170.1 GCA_003669615.1 Planctomycetota bacterium | reverse complement strand
TCCGGCGGACAGGGTGAAAGTTTCGCCGCTCGGTTTTACGACTGGCGGCAGATGCACTTCTCGTCGCATCCTGTGTTACCGAGAGCTCCGCGTTCCATTGGCCATTCACATTATAGGCATCGTGGAACCAGAATACTTTCCAGTTCACATGGTCTCATGCTAAACCCGTACCGGTTCCATGATGCCGCTGCAAAATGTGCGTACCACAGCAATAGCGGCTGATAATATGGTTTTTACGCACAGCGGACTCACGCATACGTTCCCTGTTTGGAGTTGCGGCCAACACTGGTACAGTTTCTCGGAGAGCAAGCACTGCCGCCTTGTTTGCAGTGGTATGGTAAAGACCTTTCGTTGTCCCGATCTCAAGCAGAAGTAGTGCAATGACATCTTTGCCACGAATGGACCGCTCGATCGTTAAAGTCACAACCCTCGCGGAACAGGGACGCGATGGCGGGGTGCCCAATGCCACTCCGGCAGAGCGGCTACTGATGGTCTGGCCGCTAACTCTCACTGCATGGGCGTTCAAGGAGCCAAACGTTGTTCAACCCCGACTTCAAAGACATGCTGTCCGCGTTATCAGAAGCGAAAATTGATTTTCTGCTGGTGGGGGCTTACGCTGTTGCTGCCCATGGCCACCCTCGCGCAACAGGCGATCTGGATCTCTGGGTTCGTCCGGATATCGACCTTTGCGTTATTGGTCGTGCCGACTTGATCCTCAACAAGAAAGCGAGTGGGCGCCCCAAAGATCTTGCAGATGTAGAGTCTCTTGATCCAACCGGTTCTTAACGCGATGGTCCTGCGAGATGCATTTTACGGAAGGGGCCTTCGCCCGCAGGTACTGTGTTTGGCAACCCGCTGCCGTTCCTGCAAATTTTTGTCGTTCCTACTTAACCAATTCGTCTGAAGCTATGAAGCCCAAATAGCCTTCCGATCGCACCCATCGTTCTGAAACTGGGTTCAGGTTTCGTTCGTGAAGTGGCCGGCGGATGTCAGCGGGTAGCCGTTCAGAAACGAGCGACCGTCGACACTTTTTCGTCCGTCAGGCTGGATACGAAGAATCTCCACCCATCCATCGTCAGTGCGGACGCACGGTCGTCCCTGAAAATCGATGACAGTTCCGGACGGCTGATCCTGCTGGGACAGCTGTTCTTCGGGAACCTGAACAACCTGCTGAATGATGCATCGCAGAGGCGGTTGTCCGGCCCTTTGCAACAGGCTGGAGGCTTTTGGCCACGGCTGCATCGCTCGCACATGACAGTCGACTTCGCGACATGTTTTCGTCCAGTCGATTCGACCGGCTTCGCGAGGAATCTTGGGGGCCAAAGTCACCAGGCTAGTATCCTGTGTCTCAAACACAGCTGTGTCGTCGGCAAGTTTCCGGACCACTTGCAGCGTCAAGGGAACGGACAGTTCGGCCAGTCGCAGCATCAGTTCACCGGACGTTTCCGCATCGCCAATGGAAGTTTCCACCTTGCCCACCATAGGCCCGGAATCCAGAGCCGGCTCAATCTGAAACATCGTGACTCCCGTCAGACGATCGCCTTTCCAGATGGAGTACTGCACGGGAGCAGCACCTCGATGTCGAGGCAGCAATGATCCGTGCAGGTTGAAAGCACCGAGTCGCGGGATGGCCAGCAGCTCGGGTTTCAGGATTTGTCCATAGGCCGCCACAATGAAAGCGTCGGCCTGAAGGCTTCGCAGAGTGTCGAGTATCTCGGGCCGATTGACTCGTTCAGGCTGGAACACGGGCACGCCTCGTTGAACAGCCATTTCCTTGATCGGATTCACGTGCTGATGATGACCTCGACCTGTTTTTTCCGGCTGAGTCAGCACACCCGCGACGGTATGTTCAGATTCCAGCAGGGCACGAAACGGCGGCAAAGCAAATTCGCCCGTTCCCATCAGGACAAGTTTTAACGGTGTGGACAAGGGTTGCAGGCCTGACATCAAAAGACAGCGAATACTTCTGGCAGGGTGGCTTTAAGAAACCGTCCGCCCCGCGCGTTGCATAGCGGCCTTCCACGCGTCCGGAGTCAGCTCTTTCGCTTCTTCGACCAGCAGGCGAGGAATGTCTTCCAGAATTGGATACTGCAACCGCACGTCCGGGTTCGTACAGACCAGAGAGTCTCCATCCTGAACCAGATCGGCGTGGCACTTGGGACACACAAGATAGCTGCGTGACTTTTCGAAATTAAAGGTCATAGCTCAAAACCCTCTCAGTTCGCGGATGTCCGCAAAAGTTCTCAGGCTGTAATCGATACCAGTGTAATCCAGGGCTGAACACAGAGCTCGCACGGCCACGCCCATTCCATCAGGGCCGCTAAAGCCGCCAAACTGACCGCCACCTTTCAGATGGGGTTCTGTTTCCAGATAGAAACCCGGAATGCCCAGCTTCTGCAGGCGCTGCTGAATTGTTGGCAATTGTTCTCGAAGGTCGCGGAAGATCATTTCATGAGCCGAATCGCCTTCGTCGCATGGCACAAAGTTCTTCAAACGCTCTTCGTCAACCGCGCCTTCCCAGACAAGGCTTTGATCAATGCGATAATCTTTCACATGCATCCAACCGAGCCATGGCAGAGTCGCTTTGTACTCTTCGAACACCTGCATGCCGTTCTTGTTCTGAGCGGCCACGTTGCCGCCATCAAAGATCAGAACCATGTTCGGATGGTCAACGCGTTTGGCCAGTTCCGCCAGCAGCGGACCGGTTTCGCCGACCAGATTCGGTTCAATTTCCAATCCATAGACGAGCCCTTCTTTGGCGCAGATTTCTGTGATCGTTCGAATCTGTGCTGCGGCCTGGTCCAGATGAGCCTCGGGCTTCGTCCCTCGCGGATGATAGAAGGAGAAGCCGCGGATCAGACGGGTGTCCAGAGCTTTGGCCGCACGAATGGTACGAGCGACTTCGCCCGCCAGATATTCATCGAAGGGGACGAACTTGTTGTGAGAGCCATCGTCCACGTTCAGCAGTTTTACCTTGCCAACGCGGGCTCCAATGCTGGTGACCCGGACGCCGTATTCCGCATGAAACTGTTTCAGACGTTCCAGTTTCTCGGGGCTCAGTTCCGTCACATGTTCAATCTTTCCGTCGCCCAGCACATCAATAAACCGCGGGCTGTAATTGCGAATGCCGATCGCGGCCAGTGCCGTCATTTGCTCCAGCGCGGTGCGGTGGTTGGCGGCTTCGTCGGCAAAAGCACTGATAATTACGGATGGCTTCGCGGCCATAGTGACCTCAACAAAAACAAAAATGAAAGTTCCATGAACATGGCGGGCGTGGCATTGTCATGCGGTCCGGGCTGCGTGACAAGTGAACCAGCGAAAGGCCGCACCTGATTGTGTCATTCTTGAAATCGAACATTATCACAGGCCGTCAAACGTCGCCTGAGTTCAGTAAAATCCTGGAGAACAGCACTGCGGAGGTACTCCGCGAGACGAAAACGGTTCCATCAGAAAACCCAGATCCTCATGACAACCCCGCCCCCGGATGCGTCCACTGCTGCTAACGTCCCACAGGAACTTCCGGTCTTCGGTGTGCTGCTGGGCATTGATTACGGCACCAAGCGTGTCGGCGTGGCGGTGTCGGATCGAGATCAAAAGTTCTCGAGCCCGCTGCATAATTATCAGCGACAGGGTTTGCAGGCGGACACGCGATTCTTTCGAAATGTGGTAGCCGAATACCGCCCCGTGGGAATAGTGGTTGGCCTTCCGATTCATCTCAGCGGCGATGAGAGCGAAAAATCTCGAGAGGCTCGAAAGTTTGCCGCATGGCTTTCTGAATGCGCCGGTCTGCCTCACTGTTTTCAGGATGAACGATTCTCGTCGTTTCAGGCCGAGCAATTGATGTCAGCAGCAGACCTCACAAAAAAACAACGCAAAGACCGAATCGACAAACTGGCCGCACAAATCCTGCTTCAGACGTTTATCGAAAAACGCAGAGCGCCCGCGCGGCTCAGCTCCGCCGCGATCGAGGAATCCAACAGCGTGGTCGAAGACAACTTGCCCGACGCTTCGGAATAAAAATTCGTACGTTGCTATGGAGCGACAAAGATCCGGAGCTCCGGCCGTTCTGTCATCGCGAGTGATTCAGCTTTCGTGGCGACGCGACAGCAACAGAGTGGAAAACACAATCGCGGCTGTTTCGATGCGAAGAATTGTGCCGGGCCATGCCATGGGTTGAATGCCGGCTTCGACGGCCTGAGCCACCTCCTGATCGGTGAATCCGCCTTCAGGCCCGATCAGCAGATTTACATTCCCCTGCACCACTGGCAAATTTGCTTTCTGATCGGAAGCAGCAGCAAGGCCCGGATGTGCAATCCATGACGCCTGCTGATCACCGGCCGCTTTGATCTCATTCAGCACGGAGGCAAAACTCTGCAACGGCAGAATCTCCATGAAGAACGGCCGGCCACATTGCTTGCACGCGGCCACCACATTGGCCTTCAACTTGTCGACCTTTGTGTCGCCAGGAGTCACCACTGTGCGTTGTGTCTGCATCATCAGCATGCGGTCCACGCCGACTTCCGTGAGCTTCTCTACCATCCACTTCAGTCGGTCGGCTTTGGGAGGAGCGACGATGACCGTCAGACTACCCTTTGACGATTTGGCAGCCGTCCTGCGGCTCAGAATTTGACATGTAACATCGCGACGAGTGGACGAAACCACAACGCCTTCTGCCACAACGCCAAGTCCATTGAACAGGATCAATTCGGTTCCCTTGCCGATCCTCAGCACGTTGAGAAGGTGATGCGCTTCCGTGTCTCCGATCACCGCGGTGGCTGCAGAGAGATCTTCACAATAGGCCCAGTGGGACATCCGTGAGTTTTCATGGTTCGGGGTAAAAAAATACACTTCGAGACGTTGCCATCCCGAAGTGCATTGAGTTTGAAGGCTGATGCCTATCCTATGATTTTCCCGTACTCACCACAAAGCGGCTCAGACGGCTATTCCTGGTGTTCTCAGCAAACCGGGTCATCCCAGTCGCCAGAACTCGCCCGTTTTCAAGAGCGTGCGGTCCACCATTCTGACGCGTCCCAGCCGGACATCACCGCATCATGGATCGCTTCGATTCCGGTAGCGGCCGCGATCAGGTGCTCCGCGGATTCTACCATCGTCTGGTTCTCTTCCAACACGTTCTCATTCGATCGAGAAGCGGCTGACAGCGAAACAGCTGCGGTCACCTGAATACGAGCCACAGGGATTGCTGCAGACGTTGCAACCGGCGGGGTCAACAGTGACTGCACGGAAGCCAGAAGATCATCGCTGTCATTTTGCGGTACTGAGTTCTTCTGAGCGGACTCGGTGACGAAGAAGTCAACGGACGCACCCCAGTTCGAACGGTGTCCGGCCGTGCTGACTGCCTGCACCCAGACGCGATAGCGCCCGGAAGGCAGACCGGTTGTCAGAACATAGCTGTTTCCAGGCTGCGGGGCTGTTGTCAGCGAAACCGTGTTGGTGTCCAGATTGCGAATCTGAACCACATAGCCCACCGCGCCGGTTACACTTGACCAGGATATGACAGGCCGGCTAACAGTGGTCGCGTTGGCTGTCGGCGATGTCACATTCGCCACACCGCCCGAGATGAACTCTACCGGTTTGCTCCATTCGGTGATCTCACCGAACGTACTAATTGCACGAACATAGACTCGGTACTTCGCCAACGGAAGATGAATCTGTGCTGTGAACGTGGTCTGAGTAATGTTGTCAACTTTGAACGCATACACGCCTGTGTCGACATTTTGAACCCAGATTTCGTATCGCTCGGTTCCGGAGATTCCGGTCCAGACGAACTGTGGCCGACTGCCGACAGTCGTTGTATTTCCTGGAGTCGTAATCGTCGGTGGAGCTCCAACAGAAAAGACCCTTGGAGCTGACCACGCACTGAAGTACGCACCATTCTGAGCACGCACCGTGACTTCGTAGGTGGCATCAGCCAGATCGCGGGGAACCAAATAACTCAGGCCCGTCACATAACGATCGCGATAAACCACGGCCTTCGTAACGGTGTTCGTCAGCATCACATCGTAATTGATGGCACCCGACACCGCAGTCCAAGTCAATGCCGGAGTGCGGTCGAACGTGCCGCCAATCACTGGTGTCACAACGGCTGGAGCGGCAAGGACAGTGAACTGGATTGTGGTGCTCCAGAGACCGAATTCACGAGCGGAGTTGAATGCTCGCACAGTCGCACTGTAAACGCCGGAACCAAGCCCTTCGGTTGAGCGATAGCTGGTGGTTGCGAGATTTAGCTGAGAGATCACGTTCCTTCTGCCCGTTGTCAGATTGTTCACAGTCAGCTGATATCCGGCCGCATCGATCACAGCCGTCCAGGCGATTTCCGGGAACGTTCCGTTCGCAGCAGAACCCGCTGACACAGGCGCTGTAAACACAGGCGCTGTGTTCACGACGAAGTCTCGCGGATTACTCCAGAATCCGTCGCGTTCCAGCTGATCGATGGCACGCACGGTGACGCGATATCGGCCGATTCCCAGTCGCTCGGGGGGAGTGAACGAACTGCCGATTATGTCCGGATAAAGCTGCTGAATCCCCGTCGTCAGATTGACGAGAAGAACGTCATAGCGAAGAGCATTCGTAATCGGATTCCATCGTATGACAGGCAGCGGATTCGTGGTTGTGGCTGTCGGAGCCGTAAGCACCGGCGGCTCGTGATCAAGCACATTCATTGTGCCGGTTCCGCTGTAATAACCAGCAGCAGACGCGGTCACTGGAACGGACTGAGTACCATCAAGAATCGGATCATTCACGGCATTGACTGCAAAGTTCGCACTTCGAGCACCAGCGAGAATTGTCACTGTAGCAGGCACGGTCAATTCACTCACATCCCGGCTGGTCAATGTGACGACCAGCGGAGACGCAATGTCTGTGTTGCTGCGAGTGACTGTGCCCACAGCCGCATTCGCACCGTTATCTTCACGGATGGAGGTACTGTTGAACGTGACACTGAGCGATTCGTAATCTGTCACCGAAAACACACTGGAGCCAGCGATGACTCCCGCAGAAGTGGCACGAATTGTCGCCCGCTGAGTCCCATCCAGCAGGTTGTCATCATTCACGGTCACGTTGAACGTCGTGCTGACCTGATTGGCTGCAATCGTGACCGAGGCGGGAACGGTTAACGGTGCATCACCCGAAGAATCGTTCGTCACAGACAGATTCACGACCATTGGACTGCCGATGTTTGTCTGATCCTGGCGAGTCACAGTGACCGCAAACACGCCGGCGTCTTCTCGCACAGTGGCGGAAGCACCTGACACCAGAAGACTTGACTCCAGATCGTCGACACTGATCGAGACCGTTTTGGGAGCGCCATAGGCTTCGGCTGTGTCAGCGGAGATTTTGACTGTCTGAGTGCCGTCCAGAAGATTGTCATCCACGGCATTAATCGGGAACGAAACAGTCAACTGGTCTGGCAAAAATGTGACAGAGCTTTGCACGGTTAATTCGGAGGTATCACTGCTGGACAGAGCCACGGTGAAGCTCGCGCCCAGATCAGAATTCATCCGGGTCAAAGTGCCGATCAATGCAGGGCTGCCTGCATTCTCTGTCACGCGTGGCAGGTCGACTGTAAAGATCAGGTCTTCCTGATCCAGCACAGTGACCGAATCACTCTTAATTCGATAACCGACCGTTGTGGTCACGGGCCTCAACCCGGCTACTTGATCGCCATCAAGTAAGTTGTCATCAACGGCGTTGATCGGAATGAACACTTCCGACTGATTTGCAGGAATCGTGACAAATTGCTGAGCCGTGATTTCATCAGGATTGCCGGTTGGATTCAGAGCAACAATCAATGCCCCCAGACCAATCGTCTCGATATCCAGACGCCACGAGATCAGGGTTCCAAAATCGACTTCGTTATCATCTGTAATTTCCAGTGTCCACTCGCCAACGGGGTTCTCGCCATTCAGATCGAGCAGGTTTCCTTCGGGCAAAAAGCTACCTGTATAAGTCTCTCTGCCGGTGCCAGCTACGGTGCCATCGAGAATACTTGTTCGAGCTCGATCGTTAAAAGTGGTGCCAGTCATCACAGTGCTGTTGCTGAGAATATCCGTCACAAGCTCTACCCTGGTGCCCGACGGGCTAACAAGGAAGATATCGAGGTCACCGAGGAATCCATGGGTCAGGCTGAACGTGACGTTGACATCTGTAACCCGCGAGGTTTGTTGTGGAACATTGATAGTGGACGTCGTCTTGTCAGCATCCAGAATTGTTTTCGGTGAGTTATTTAAAAAACTCTGGCTGAATAATTCGGAATTGAATGGTCCGTCGATGTCGGTACGGTAGACACGAGCCTGCGTCGCATTCACCCCGGCTGCTTCCGAAATGGACCGCGCAATGATATCCACACCGACAAACTCGGCGTCCAGAACGTTGATCGAGCGACGTGCATCCGCATAGGGGGTTGCTGTCGCGGTGATTGTCGCAAGCTGAGTGCCATCCAGTTCCTGGTCATCCACGGCATTGATCGGGATGGTGACAGACTGCTGTCCGGCAGGAATGATCACCTGCGACGGAATAGAAATTTCCGTGGGATCATCATTCGTAAGCTGAACAATCAGGTCAGTGGCCGACCGGGTCTGATGACGGCCCGAACTTGCATATGCAACAGTGGAGCCGGTCGAATAGGAAGTCGGCAGTGCCAGTGACGTATTTGTTACGTAGACTCGCCCCGTCGTTGACGTCAGCAGAATCTGTCCCGACACGTTAAGATCAATGTCAACAAACGTGACAGCTCCAATGTTTCTCTCACCAAGGACTGCCCCCGTTTCACTGAAGTGATACAGAATCCCACTAACACCGGCACCCCAGATTGTTCCATCGCCCGCGACTGCGATGGCGTTGACTTGCCGAGAGAGATTGAAAAAAACGTCCAGAGCCAGCGTTTCGGAATCGAAACGGCCCACTGCAACGCCGTCCTGGTCAAGTGCGTAGAATTGGTTGTCGAGGCCGGAGAAAATATCTCTGTAACGATACTCCGTCGGCACAAGAGTCTGAATGTCATCACCGCCCAGTGCAGCGAGAATTTCAAAAGAGCTCAGACTGACATCAATAGCTCGCAGTGGAGTCCCCTGACGATCGAACACATCAACCGTTCCATTTTGGAACTCACCGATGTAGATCTCCCCATTGGCGGTCGCAATCCCATACGGTGTAGCGGTTATGCCATGGCTCCACTGGTTTGTAATAACGCCATTGGCAGGATCAATTTCCACCACAAGGCCGTTGAGTACAGAGGTGGCGATCAGGCGATCAGGTCCCTGAATTCCGGCGAGTCCTTTCCAGATAATTCCATTAGTTCCATTAATGACGCTGACGTCCCGCAGATTGCTTACGCGACGCTGCAGGGGATTGTAAGTCGCAATGATACTGGTAGTACCACCGCCCAGAAGATAAAGCCGATCATTCAACCAGGCCAGACCCTCCCAGGAGGTTACGCCAACAGCACTGACAAAATGGATTTCCTGAACCGTTCCATCGTTTGCGTCAAGCTTGTAGATGAGGTTAGGTGCCGTAACACCTCCAGAAATCCACAAGCTTGTCCCATCGAACGCCAGGCCATTGTCAACGTCTGCAAAGTTGGAAATTCCTGCAGGCACGGGAAACTCATTGATCGTCGCTCCTGTCTTCAGATCGATCTCAACAATGCTGTCTCCGATTACGTCCGTCACAAACATCCGATAGCCAAGGGACTGATTTGCAAATCGTGACGTCGCACCGGTCGTCACATCAACGCGAACAACGCCGTAAGGATCGGTCGCTGAGGAAGACATGTCCGACAGGAATACATAATTGCCTGTGGAAGAGATGCCTCCGCTTCCTGCAACGGCCGCATCGGACGTTAAGCCCGGCACAGCAATATGCTGCCACTGATTCATTTCCGGATTCAAAAGGGAGAGGTAAGCGGTTGTCGTGCCGTTGTAGACAGCCACGCGCCCGTCTTCCATCACCACCACATCTCTCGCCTGTTCACCTGCTGGCCGAACTCCGGTCGGCCATGGAATTGTGCGAGTGCCAAGCAGGGTTCCCTGAGGGCTGTATTCACGCAGCCGGTTACTGGCTACAACAAACGTATTGGGTGGAGCAGTGTCGGTGTTGGATCGCGTGATCGTGAGCTGAGCAGCGCCGGCTCCAGCATCTTCATCTTCACGAATAGAATTTTTGCTGCTCGAAAGCGTCAGCGTTTCATGATCCATGACCTGGATACTGACTTGAGCCGTTGCCAGTCGTGCGCCAATGGTGGCTGTCCCCGTGATCTGAACTATCTGCGTTCCATCCAGCAGAGTGTCGTCGACAACGTTGATCTTAAACGATTGGGAATTTCTTCCGGCCAGAATTGTCACCCTAGCGGGAACAGTAATTTCGGAGGTGTCACCGCTTGTTAACATAACATCCAGCGATGAATTGACGGGGGAAATTGACGGACGGACAATCGTCAGGGTCACGCTTTCTACTCCCGCGTCTTCTCTGATCGTCGTCGGAGTTACTGTGAACCCCAACGTCAGACCCGGCGGAAGATCAAACGCCTCGCGAACGTTTCCGGAGGCAGCACTACCTCCATCATTCGCACTCCAGCCCATGCCGCGTCTGGCGAACGCACGCCAGATAGCGACCTCATTTTCGCCGCCGGACAAAGAGAGATCGGCGTCAAGCATCGCGTCGCGAAAATCCAGGTATGTGGGATTTGCCGGCTGAAGCTTCAGGGCTTCAACGAAGGTCTTCATTAAATCCGTATTTCCAGCCCCGCTGGCCGCGTCGTAAATGTCAGCTGAATAGCCCTTACCAACAATGTCACTGCCATTGCCGTTGATCATCAGCCAGTTGAGATCCCAAAGCGTAGCCGCCATGATCTCGCCGTTGGGATGCGGAAATGTAGTAGCATCAAAATCTCCATAGGTCTTCGGAGAGACGGTCATATCAAAGCTGTATGGAAAATCTCGAATCCCGCCGAGAGGATCATTCAGCGGATTTCCCAAGACATAGTTGCCAGCGGAGTATGCCCCAGCCTGAGTATCTGTTGAATTTTGTACGAACATCAGGCCGAGGAAATCGCTCCAGCCCTCACCCATGCCACGGCTTTGAGCCAGTTGCAGAGCGCCTGCGTTGGCCGGTCCTCCCGTCAGTCGATTTGTCAGGCCGTGACCAAATTCATGCACGATAATGAAGTTATCCAGATCACTGTCACGAGTTGGCGTCGTGAAAGTGAACTCATACATCTGCATACGACCAGAAATCCCATCCGGCGGGGTCGCGAAATTCGCGTTATCGGTTCCGGACCCGTCGAGCGCGTCTGCGATCACCTGGTCTCCCCCAAGTCCACCATTCCCGTAGTTGTTGAACTGGAAGTTTCCGGAGGCCTCGTCAAAACCGTAGAGATACAAAACGTCGTGGATCACATTGTTCGCATAGAACAAGTTTACAATAGCCGCATTCTCATTGGCTACAGCCCCCTGGGTTGGGTCGAAAGGGAAATTGAATACGAGGCCTGCACCGCCGTCGGGGCGAGTTCCACCCAAGTCATCCGCGTCTTTGTCCTCCTGCGCGAAGACATTGTTACCACGAGTGTCTGTGAACTCCGCACCAGCGACACCGTCTGTGTCGTGCCAGCCAAAGGGTGAACTCACATTGCCCCGAAGCTGCGGATCGACAATCAAAGAATGAGGCGACTCGATCGGGTTCTCACCAGGAAGTTCTATGGCATTGTAAGATGCTGGATTCATCCAGTCGATGACGTTCAATACGCGGCCGTCTACAGCACTCACCGTTGCGTCATACCAGCCATTGCTGTCCATGGTCTGCACATTCAGCAGCCACGCGAGTTCCACTGTCCCATCTGCTGATGGAACATATCGGAGAGAAGCCGGTATCTCAGCGGCCCTCGAAATGCCGGCCGAGCTGAGTTTTTCATCCCTCGTGGGAATTGAGGCATCGCTTGCCAGAACACATGGTGTGCCTTCGTAGCGCCAGTTAAATTTTGCCACCAATGCGTCCAAAGCCTCTGACGCGGTCAATGTTGGTGCAGCAAGCGCCGTGTTTTGGCTGACATTCGGCAGCACCGAGGAACCCACATTAATGATCTGTCCGGCGCGGGCGACATTCACATTCAGGTTTGAGCCAACAACAGGAATGCCATTGACCGCCTGTTGAAAATACAGATGCGTCGTGCCGGATCCGGAACTGACATAACGGTTCGTCAACTGCAGATTGCTAATGTCGGCAGACGTCAAACCAAGTCTGGTGGCGTTGTTTCGAAGATATCCTGTGGCAATGTTTAGGGGGTTACCCGTTTGCGGCCCGGTCAAGAATCCCCGAGCCGGGTTCAGCTCAGTCTTTGCCGGCGCAACCTGAAACTCGGACATGTCCACGGCAAAAGAGTTGCCCGACAGCAGTTCCCGTGATTCAAGGAATTCACTAACGCAGAAACCCGTCCGACGTTGCTGGCCGGTTCTTCGGTATGTCTGCGGAGGGGTAAACAACGACTTCAGAGCCTGAAGGATTGAGTTCGTGCGCTGTGGGCGTCGTGTCATAGCCTGCCAAACCTTGTTCTGAAAATTCATAATTCTGAAGCTGGAACGTCG